>NZ_JAGXJZ010000010.1:0-205317 GCF_019091095.1 Achromobacter sp. GbtcB20
ATGAGAGGTCTCCCAGAAAG
This sequence comes from Achromobacter sp. GbtcB20, assembly GCF_019091095.1. Taxonomy (NCBI): domain Bacteria; kingdom Pseudomonadati; phylum Pseudomonadota; class Betaproteobacteria; order Burkholderiales; family Alcaligenaceae; genus Achromobacter; species Achromobacter sp. GbtcB20. Next base: position 21 of record NZ_JAGXJZ010000010.1, read on the forward strand.
AACAATCCCCACTCAGCGTACCGCTTCGTGGGGATCGGGCTGACCATCTCATTAGGGACCGCGAATGCGCGGTCCCTTGGGATGTTGCCTTGCATGTCCGCCGCGTGGCGCGGCGGACAGGGCAGGCGGTCAGTTCCAGCGGCCGCCGGTGCCAGCCAGGCTGAAACGGCCGGCGCCCATGAACGCGATCGCCAGGCCGGTGAACAGGTACATGCCTTGCAATTCCAGTGCCCAGCCGCCGTTGTTGGTCATGCTGGCAATACTGCCGCTGTGGGCGAGCAGGATGGCGACGACCATGTTGATGGCGATGATCAGACCGGCCAGACGGGTGTAGACGCCGATGATCAGCAGGACGGGAGCGATGATTTCGCCAATGTACACGCCGTAGGCCAGGAAGCCGGGCAGGCCATGCGAGGACAGCATGCCGCTGATGCCGCCGACGCCGCCGCCGGTCAGCTTGAACAGGCCGTGGAGCAGAATCAGGATACCGAGGGTCAGGCGCAGGATCAGCTTGCCGGTGTCATCGGACTTGATCATGGTGAGTTTCTCTTGTGATGGTTAAGGGGGACAGTGGGCAGGTTGGAGCTCACTGCTTGCCTTTGGTTCCGCGCCCGCCGCGCCTTTCGAAAAAACCAGCATACCGGCGTGCGGGCGGCGCCATTATGGCAAAGCCCGTGTGAAACCCACAAGCTTTTGCCGCGCGTGACCGCTGCCCGCCATGCCGGATCAGAATTCTTCCAGGAAGCGCATCCGGAACCGGCGGCCCTTGATGTTGCTGTTGGAGATCCGGGAGAACGCCTGCTTGGCGATCTGGCGGTCCAGCGCCACATACGACGTGAATTCGGTGATATTGATCTTGCCGACCTGCTCGAACGTCAGGCCGCCGTCGCCGGTCAGCGCGCCCAGCAGGTCGCCAGGACGCAGCTTGTCCTTCTTGCCGCCCTGGATGCTCAGCGTGATCATGGGCGCGCGCAACGGGCGGTCCGCCTTGGGGCGCAGCGATTTGAGGTCGCCCCATTTCAGCGGCGAGCCCTGGTATTGCTCGATCAGGGTGGCCCAGCGCATCTCCTCGGGCGAGCACAGGCTGAGCGCCAGCCCCTTCTGGTCGCCCCGGCCGCTGCGGCCGATGCGGTGAACGTGGACCTCGGTGTCCTTGGTGACGTCCACGTTGATGACGGCGCCCAGGTTCTGGATGTCCAGCCCGCGCGCGGCCACGTCGGTGGCCACCAGCACGGCGCAGCTCTGGTTGGCAAACTGGATCAGGATTTCGTCGCGCTCGCGCTGCTCCAGGTCGCCATTGAGCGCCTGGGCGCTGATGCCCTCGGCTTGCAGGCGTTCCACCAGATCATGGCTGCGGATCTTGGTGTTGCAGAAGGCCAGCGTGGAGGCGGGACGGAAATGCGCCAGCAGCTTGGCCACCGCGTCCAGGCGTTCGCCTTCGTCGATCTCGTAGAAGATCTGCTCGATGCGGCTGGCGTCGTGTTGCGCCTCGACCTTGACCTCGGCGGGATTGCGCAGGAAACGCGCGCTGAGCTTGCGGATGTTGTCGGGATAGGTGGCCGAAAACAGCAGCGTCTGGCGCTTGGCGGGGCAGTGCGAGGCAATGGCGACGATGTCGTCATAAAAGCCCATGTCCACCATCCGGTCCGCTTCGTCCAGGACCAGCGTGTTCAGGCCCGACAGGTCCAGGCTGCCGCGTGCTAGGTGATCCTGGATGCGGCCGGGCGTGCCGACCACAAGGTGCGTGCCGCGGGCCAGCGACTCGGCCTGCGGCCGCGCCGCGGCGCCGCCGCACAGCGTCAGGATCTTCACATTGGGAATCAGGCGCGCCAGCCGCCGCAGCTCTTGCGCGACCTGGTCGGCCAGTTCGCGGGTGGGGCAGACCACCAGACCTTGCGGAACCAGGCGATTCACGTCCAGGTTCTGAAGCACGCCCAGCCCGAACGCCGCCGTCTTGCCGCTGCCGGTCTTGGCCTGGGCGATCACGTCGCGCCGGTCCAGGATGAGCGGCAGCGCCTGCGCCTGGATCGGCGTCATCTGTTCGAAACCCAGGGTTTTCAGGTTTTCGAGCAGCGGGGGAAGGAGGGGAAGGGTGGAGAAGGCGGTGTCGGTCACGGGGGGGCGGATCCGGTCAGGGATCGGAGAAAAGCTGAGTTGGGCGTAGTGTAAAGCCTGAGTCGGTATGATCTACCGACGGGGTGGCCGGCTGCGGGGCGGGCCTGTCCCGATCATCAACGCCAATTGACGTCAGGGTGGATCATGTTCGACAAGTTCAAGGCGCTGTCCGAAGGCGCGGCCGTCAAGGCGCGCGCGCTGACCAGCCGCACGGCCGGGGCGCTGGAAAATTCAAAAGCCCAGCTGGGCGATGCCGCCGCGAATGCGCGGGCCAAGGGCCTGGCGCTGGCGGGCGCCACAGCGGTGAAAGGCCGCGAGCTGGCCGGGGCCACTGTGGAAAAGGGCCGCGAACTGGCGGGCGCGACCGCCGAAAAGGGCAGCGCGCTGGTGGACCAGCATTGGCAGACCATCGAACGCGTGACGGTCGACGGCTTGCTCAGCGTCTCGGCCGAAAAGCTCAAGGACGACGCCATGGTCAAGGACGTGCTGGAGCGCGCCTACGAGGCGCTGCCGACCGTGGTGCGGCTCGTCCTGCCGCGCGACCGGTATCTGGAAATCGTCATTCAGAAAAAGCAGCCGCTGCTGGCCAAGATCGAAGGCGCGAGAAACCGCCGCCAGGAGCGGGCGCAGGCCGGCGCGGCCAGGAAGGACCCGGACGCGTGAATCGTCCGGACTAGGCGTACGCCTCGTACGTTCCCGCCAACGCCCGGGCGGCTTCCTGCATGCGCGGCAGCCACGCCCGCGCGCCGTCGATCGACAGTCTTGCCACCGGCGCATGCAGCGCCACCGCCGCAATGGCGCGCGATCCATGCAGGATGGGCACCGCCATGCAGACGATGCCCAGCAGGAATTCCTCGCGGTCGAAGCTGGCGCCTTCTTTCTTGATGGTCCGCAGTTCTTCTTCCAGCGCCGCCGCGTCGCAGAGCGTGTTCGGCGTATAGCGCGGCAACTGGGCCGCCGCCAGCATGCGCTGGCGGGTTTCGCGGCGCATGTACGCCAGGAACAGCTTGCCGCTTGCCGAACAATGCAGCGGCACGCGCGAGCCCGATTGCAGATTGACGCGCAGCGGCCAGGCGGTTTCCACCCGATCCAGGTAGATGACCTCGTCGCCGTCGAGCATGGTGCAGTTGCAGGTCTCGCCGATTTCGTCGACCAGGCTGTCCAGGATGCGGTGGCGCTCGCCGCGTAGCGGTGAATTGAGCAAGGTGTCGCGCGCCAGCGCCCCAAGACGTGGGCCGCTGACGTAGCTTTTGCCGGCCGGTTCGCGCAGCAGCATGCCGGCGTCGACCAGGCGCGACAGGATGCGCAGGACGGACGGTTTGGGCAGGCCGGTGGCCTCGGTCAGTTCGGCCAGCGAGACGGGCTGGGACGAACGGGCAACCTGTTCCAGCAGCGTCAGCGCGCGCAGGGCGGCGGAGGATTCGTCTTTCATCTTTCAATAATTGAAGAATTGGCGGTCGGCTGCCCATCGTCGCACAGAAAATGCAGAAAATGGAACGCCCGGGGGTGGGAAGGTAGGGATTTCTGGCGCAGTATCGGATCACACCGGCCAACTAGCAATCGGACGAGCGCCGGCATGCCAGGAGAGAGACCATGAGCAGCAAGCAACACATGACCCCCAGCGAAGCGTTTGTGGAAACGCTGGTCGCGCAGGGCGTCAAGGATGTTTTCGGCATCGTCGGTTCGGCCTTCATGGATGCGCTGGACCTGTTTCCCGCGGCCGGCATCCGCTTCGTGCCGACGGTGCACGAACAGGGCGCGGCGCACATGGCCGACGGCTATTCGCGCGTGACCGGCCGGCACGGCGTGTGCATTGCACAAAACGGTCCCGGCATCACCAACTTCGTGACGGGCGTGGCGGCGGCGTATTGGGCGCACAGCCCGGTGGTGGCGATCACGCCCGAGACCGGCACGTCGGGCATGGGGCTGGGCGGCTTCCAGGAGACCGAGCAGCTGCCGATCTTCTCGCGCATCACGAAGTACCAGGCGCACGTGAACCGCCCGGATCGCATGGCCGAGTTCACGGCCAAGGCGTTCGACAATGCGATGGCCGAACGCGGCCCCGCGCAGCTGAACATTCCGCGCGACTATTTCTACGGCGAAATCGACGTGGCCATCCCTGAGCCGCGCCGCATCCGGCGCGGGCCGGGCTCCGAAGAGGACCTGGAAGCCGCGGCGCGCATGCTGGCCGAGGCCAAGTTCCCGGTCATCGTGGCGGGCGGCGGCGTGTTGTTCTCGGACGGGCAGGGGGAATGCGTGGCGCTGGCCGAGCTCTTGGGCGCGCCGGTGGTGACCAGCTATCTGCACAACGATGCGTTCCCGGCCAGCCATCCGCTGTGGTGCGGGCCGCTGGGCTACCAGGGCGCCAAGGCCGGCATGAAGCTGCTGTCGCAGGCGGACGTGGTGCTGGCGCTGGGCACCCGCCTGGGGCCCTTCGGCACGCTGCCGCAACACGGGCTGGAATACTGGCCGCAGAATGCCCGCATCATCCAGGTCGACGCCGACCATCGCATGCTGGGCCTGGTGCGACCGGTGTCCGTGGGCATCTGCGGCGACGCCAAGCCGGCCGCCGCCGCGCTGACGGCCAAGCTGCAGGGTCGCGACGTGGCCTGCGTGCGCACCAAGGATCAGCGCGCCAGCGAGATCTCTGCCCAGAAGGCCGAGTGGGAACAGGAACTGGACAGCTGGTCGCACGAGCGCGACGACTGGAGCCTGGACATCATCGAGCAGGGCGGCGGGCGCATGCACCCGCGCCGCATGCTGCGCGAGCTTGAACGCGCGATGCCCAAGCACGTGATGGTCTCCACCGATATCGGCAACATCTGCTCGGTGTCCAACAGCTACCTGCGTTTTGACGAGCCCAACTCCATGCTGGCAGCCATGAGTTTCGGCAACTGCGGTTACGCGCTGCCGGCGTTGATCGGCGCCAAGCTTGGCCGGCCCGACCGCCCGGCGGTGGCGTATGTGGGCGATGGCGCCTGGTGCATGAGCTTCCAGGAATTGCTGACCTGCGTACGCGAGCAGATCCCGGTGACCGCGGTCGTGTTCCACAACGGCCAGTGGGGCGCCGAGAAAAAGAACCAGGTCGACTTCTATGGCCGCCGCTTCGTGGGCAGCAACCTGCGCAATCCCAACTTCTCGGAATTGGCGCGCGCCATGGGGGCCGAAGGCATCCGCGTGGAACACGCCGACCAGGTCGGCGCCGCGCTGCAGGCCGCGTGCCAGGCGCAGCTTGAAGGCAAGACCACCGTGCTGGAGATGATGGTCAGCCAGGAGCTGGGCGATCCGTTCCGCCGGGATGCGCTCAAGCAGCCGGTGCGGTTCCTGGACAAGTACCGCAAGTACGTGAACCAGCCGTTCCAGGCCGGCGAGGTGCCGCTGTCGATCGAGCCGGTGGGACGCTGACCGGCGCGCCCGGCGCGGGCAGGGGCAGGGCGTCACGCCCTGGCCCCGCGCCGGTCAATCACCCGGCCGCCGCACGCGCGGCCGCGGCAGGAGCGAAGACATGGCATTCGACCGTTTGTTCGGGCCGCTGCGCGTTGCCGCGCTGGCGGCGGGGCGGCTGCGCACCGCGGTGGCGTATCCGCTGTGCCCCGTCAGCCTGCGCGCCGCCGTAGAGGCGAGCGAGGCAGGCTACATCGAGCCCGTGCTGGTCGGGCCCGCGGACCGCATGGCCACGCTGATGGCGCAGGAAGGCATACGCGCGGGTTCCATGGAGATCGTCGACACGCCAGACGATGAGCTTGCGGCCGCACGCGCGGCCGCGGCGCTGGCGCGTGACGGCGCGGTCCGCATGCTGATGAAGGGCAGCCTGCACACCGATCACTTCATGTCGGCGGTGGTGACGCGCGAATCGGGCCTGCGCACGGGCCGGCGCATCAGCCACGCCTTCGTGATGGCGGTGGCGGCCTACCCGAAGCTGCTGATCCTGACCGACGCGGCCGTCAACATCGCGCCCACCTTGCAGGAAAAGGCGGACATCGCGCAGAACGCCATTGATCTGGCGCGCGCCCTCGGCGTGGAACGGCCCAAGGTTGCGGTGCTGTGCGCCACCGAATCGGTCAACCCGGCGATGCCGGCCACGCTGGATGCGGCCGCGCTGTCCAAGATGGCGGACCGCCAGCAGATCCGGGGCGGGGACATCGATGGGCCGCTGGCCTTCGACAATGCCATCTCGCGCGAGGCTGCCGATCAGAAAGGCATCGTGTCGCGCGTGGCGGGCGACGCCGACATCCTGCTGGTGCCCGACATCGAGGCCGGCAACATGCTCTACAAGGAGCTCACGTGGCTGGCGGGCGCCGGCGCGGCGGGCCTGGTGCTGGGCACGCGGGTGCCGGTGCTGTTGACGAGCCGGTCCGATTCGATGGAAGCGCGGGTGAACAGTTGCGCCGTCGCGGCGCTGCACGCGCACGCCATCGGCCGGTGACCGCAGGCAAGCCTGGCACCACCAAGTCTGGCGGTTTGGTACTAAGCGTGCATCCGGGGGATGACTACGCTAGACCGCAAGCCATCCATGAATGGTTCACGCCACAACATCAAAGGGGTAGCACATGCGCAGCGCAAGACTAGGCCTGGCCACGATTCTGTCGGTGTTTGCAATGGCGGGGGGCGCTGGAGCGGCGGACGCGCCCAAGGCCGGGGGCACGCTGGTCATCGGATCCACGCAGGTGCCGCGGCACCTGAACGGCGCGGTCCAGTCGGGAACGGCCACCGCGCTGCCCAGCGCACAGCTCTTTGCCAGCCCGCTGCGCTACGACGCCGACTGGAAGCCGCAGCCTTACCTGGCTGAGTCGTGGGAGCTGGCGCCGGACGGCAAGTCGCTGACGCTGCACCTGCGCGGCGATGCGGTTTTTCATGACGGCAAACCCGTGACGTCCGAGGACGTGGCGTTCTCGATCATGGCGGTCAAGCAGAACCATCCCTTCCAGACGATGTTCGCGCCCGTCGAAAGCGTGGACACGCCCGACGCGCGCACCGCCGTGCTGCGCATGAGCAAGCCGCATCCGGCAATCCTGCTGGCGCTGTCGCCGGCGCTGATGCCGGTGCTGCCCAAGCACATCTACGGCGACGGCCAGGACCTGAAAACGCATCCGCGCAACTCCGCGAACGTCGTGGGCTCGGGCCCGTTCGTCTTCAAGGAGTTCAAGCCGGGACAGGAGATCGTGCTGGAACGGTTCGACAAGTTCTTCTTGAAGGGCAAGCCGCTGCTGGACCGCGTGGTGGTCAAGATCAATCCCGACGCCACCAATCTGCTGATCGGGCTGGAGCGCGGCGATATCGGCGCGCTGCCGTTCATGACCGAGCCGACCATCCTGCGGCGCGCCAAGGACAATCCGTCCATCGTCATGACAAGCAAGGGCTATGAAGGCATCGGCGCGCTCAGCTGGCTGGCGTTCAACACGGCGCGCAAGCCGCTGGACGACGTGCGGGTGCGCCAGGCCATTGCCTACGCGACGGACAAGGGCTTCATCACGAAGGCGCTGAATGCGGGCTTTGCCGCGCCGGCGCATGGCCCGATCGTGGGCACCAGCCCCTTTGCCAGCGACGACGTGAAGAAGTATCCGCTGGACCTCAAGCGCGCCGAACAGCTGCTGGACGAGGCCGGGTTCAAGAAGGATGGCAAGGGCGAGCGCATGACGCTCACGGTGGACTACATGCCGGGCAGCGACGTGCAGGGCAAGAACGTCGCCGAGTACCTGCGCAGCCAGTTGAAGAAGGTGGGCATCAACGTGCAGGTGCGCGCGTCGCCGGACTTTCCGACGTGGGCCAAGCGCATCGCCGGCAAGGACTTCGACATGACCACCGACATCGTCTTCAACTGGGGCGATCCGGTCATCGGCGTGCACCGCACGTATATGTCGTCCAACATCCGCGACATCATCTGGACCAACACGCAGTCCTACAAGAATCCGAAGGTCGATGCGCTGCTGGAGCAGGCGGGCACCGAGACCGACGCGGACAAGCGCCGCGCGCTGTATGCGGAGTTCCAGCGCCTGGTGACCGAGGACGTGCCCATCGACTTCCTGACCGTCATTCCGTACCACACGCTCTCGTCCAAGAAGGTGCAGGGCCTGCCGTCCGGCATATGGGGACTTCTGTCGCCGCTGGATGAAACGTCCGTGCAGTAGCGGGAGCCGTCATGCTGCGATATCTCTCGCGCCGCCTGGCCTACGCCGCGATCCTGTTGCTGGCCGTGGTGACGCTGAACTTCCTGCTCATCCACATCTCGCCGGGCGACCCCGTGGAGACCATCGCGGGGTCCATGGGCGGCATCAGCGAAGACCTGCGCGCCCAGCTGCGCGCGCAGTACGGGCTGGACAAACCGTTCCTCGCGCAGCTTGGCATCTATCTGGGGCAGGTCGTGCGCGGCGACCTGGGGTATTCCTACTTCTTCAACGTGCCGGTCGCCCAATTGATCTGGGACCGCGTGCCGGCCACGCTGCTGCTGGTGGTGACGTCGGTGACCGTGGCCTTCCTGACGGGCACGCTGCTGGGCACGCTGGCCGCCAGAAAGCCCAACGGCCTGCTGTCGCAGGGGATCACGCTGCTGTCGGTCGTGGGCTATTCGGCGCCGGTGTTCTGGACCGGCATCATCCTCATCATCCTGTTCGCCTCGGTGCTGCCGATCTTTCCGGTGTCGGACATGCGGTCGGCGGGCGGACCGCAGGACGGCTGGGCGGGTGTGCTGGACGTGCTGCATCATCTGGTGCTGCCGGCGTTCACGCTGGCTTTCGTGTACCTGGCGCAATACAGCCGGCTGGCGCGCGCCAGCGTCATGGACGCGCTGTCGGCCGACTACATCCGCACCGCGCGCGCCAAAGGCCTGCCGGAAAACACGGTGCTGTACAAGCACGCGCTGCGCAACGGCGTGCTGCCGGTGGTGACCATGCTGGGGCTGCAGTTCGGCAACGTGCTGGCCGGGGCGATTCTTGTGGAGACCGTCTTCAATTGGCCGGGGCTGGGACGCCTGGCCTTCGATTCCGTGCTGCGCCGTGATTATCCGACGCTGCTGGGCATCCTGCTCTTTGCCTCGTTGCTGGTCGTGGTGATGAACCAGCTTACCGATCTGGCGTACCGCCTGATCGATCCCCGGATCAAGACATCATGAGACCCGCACCCATCGCGCTGCCCGGGCAGGCCCGCGCCGACGCCCGTCCCAAACCGCCGCCCCGGCCGTCGTACGAGGCGCTGCGCGTGTTCGCGCGCAACCCCAGCGCGCTGGCCGGCGTGCTGCTGCTGGCGGCGATCCTGGCGGTCACGATCTTCGGTCCGATGATGATGCAGGCCGATCCCTTCGAGATCGCCGCCGCGCCGATGGAACCGCCCGGTGGCGAACTGCTGCTGGGGTCCGACTACCTGGGCCGCGACGTGCTGACCGGCATGATCTACGGCGGCCGCGCAACCCTGCTGGTGGGCGTGGTGGCGGCGGTGCTGTCCATGGCGATCGGCATCACCGTCGGCGCGCTAGCGGGCTATTACGGCGGCTGGGTCGACGAAACCCTGATGCGCATCACGGAATTCTTCCAGGTGCTGCCCACCTTGCTCTTTGCGATGGTGCTGGTGACCCTCTTCAGCCCGTCGCTGGCCACCATCGCGGTCGCGATCGGCGTAGTCAGCTGGACGGGAACCGCGCGGCTGGCCCGCGGCGAGTTCCTGCGGTTAAAGCGCCGCGAATACGTGCTGGCCGAGCGCGTGATCGGCGCCGGGGACGCGCGCATCATCTGGCGCGTCATCCTGCCCAATGCGCTGGCGCCGCTGATCGTGTCGGCCACGCTGGCCATCGGCACGGCGATCCTGTTCGAGGCAGGGTTGTCGTTCCTGGGCCTGGGCGATCCCAACGTGATGAGCTGGGGCCTGATGATCGGCAGCAACCGGCCCTACATCCTGACCGCGTGGTGGGCAGTGACCTTGCCGGGCGCGGCCATCTTCCTGACCGTGCTGGCCGTCAGCCTGATCGGCGATGGCCTGAACGATGCGCTCAATCCGACGTCGCGGGGCCGGGCATGAACGCGGCCGACCTGACTCCCGTGCTGCAAGTGGACGGCCTGAGCCTGGAATTCCGCACGCGCGGCCGCGCGGCCGAAGTCCTGAGCGACGTGAGCTTTGACCTGCGTCCCGGCGAAACGCTGTGCCTGGTCGGCGAATCCGGCTGCGGCAAGAGCATGACGGCGCTGGCGATCATGCGCCTCATCCCGCCGCTGGCCCGCATCGGCGCGGGCCACGTGCGCCTGCGCGGCGCGGACCTTGCCATGCACGACGACGAGGCCATGCGCCGGGTGCGCGGCAACAACATCTCGATGATCTTCCAGGAGCCCATGACCGCGCTCAATCCGGTCTACACCGTGGGCGACCAGATCGGCGAGCCGCTGCGCCAGCACCAGGGCCTTTCCAAGCGCCAGGCGCGCGAGCGCGCCATCGAAATGCTCAAGTCGGTGGGCATCCCGCTGCCCGAACGCCGCGTGGACGACTATCCGCACCAGCTGTCCGGCGGCATGCGGCAGCGGGTCATGATCGCGATTGCGCTGGCCTGCGACCCGGACGTGCTCATCGCCGACGAGCCCACGACCGCGCTGGACGTGACGGTGCAGGCGCAGATCTTCGACCTGTTGCGCGAGCAGCAGGCGCGCCGCGGCACCGCCGTGCTGCTGATCACGCATGACATGGGCGCGGTGTCCGAGATGGCGGACCGCGTGGTGGTGATGTATGGCGGGCGCGTGGTGGAGCAGGGCAGCGTCGGCCAGATCCTGGCCCAGCCCCGCCATCCTTACACGCAGGGGCTGATCGCCTGCCTGCCGGAACTGGATCGCGAGCCCAGCGACGACCGGCCCGATCTGCCTGAGATTTCCGGCGTAGTGCCCTCGGTCTGGGAGCGCGGCGCCGGCTGCCCCTTCGTTGACCGCTGCAAGCACGCGATGGCGCGGTGCAGCCGCGAGTTTCCGCCCATGACGCTGCTGGACGGCGGCCAGGGCGTGTCCTGTTGGCTTTATCCGGAGGCATCGCAATGAGCCCGTCGCACGCGTCGTCCCTGCTGTCCGTGCGAGACCTGTCGGTGCATTTCCCGGTGGGCGGGCGCGGGCGCGATGGCAAGCCGGTGGTCGTGCGGGCGGTGGACGGCGTGTCGTTCGAGCTTGAGCGCGGCCGCACGCTGGCCATCGTGGGCGAGTCCGGTTCGGGCAAGACCACCACGGCGCTGTCGGTGCTGCGCCTGGCGGACCCCACCGGCGGCAGCATCCATTTCGATGGCAATGACCTGACCGCGATGCGCGGCGCGGCGCTGCGGCGCATGCGGCGCCGGTTGCAGCTGGTGTTCCAGGATCCGTACTCGTCGCTCAACCCGCGTCAGCGCGCCGAGGACATCGTGCGCACGCCGCTGGACCTGATGGGCATCGAGCCGCCGGGCGGGCGCGAGGCGCGCGTGGCGTTGATGTTCGAACTGGTGGGCCTGCGGCCCGAACAGCGCCAGCTGTTTCCGCACCAGTTCTCGGGCGGGCAGCGCCAGCGGCTGAACATCGCGCGGGCGCTGGCCAGCGCGCCGGACCTGATCGTCTGCGACGAGCCCGTGTCCGCGCTGGATATCGCCATCCGCGCGCAGATCCTGAACCTGCTGCGCCGGATCCAGCGCGAGCAGGGGCAATCGTTTCTCTTCATTTCGCACGACATGGCGGTGGTGGAGCACGTGTGCGACGACATTGCCGTCATGTATCTGGGCAAGATCATCGAACGGGCCTCGCGGCGCGCGTTTTTCTCGCGGCCCCTGCATCCGTACAGCGTGGCGCTGATGGCCGCCGTGCCTACCGTGAAGGGCGGGCGCGAGACGGCGGCGCGGCGGGTCAAGCTGTCCGGCGATCCGCCCAGCCCGGTCAACCCGCCGCCCGGCTGCCGCTTCGCGGGCCGCTGTCCAGCCGCGCAGGCGCTGTGCTCGACCCGGGAACCCGCCTTGCGCGAGGTTGCCCCGGCGCATCACGTGGCCTGCCATTTCGTCGAGACGCGCGGCGGCGTGACGGTGTCGCCGTTGCAGGGCTGATGCGCGCGTGCCGATATTTCCCGACTGACAAGGAATCCCGATGAACCAGCCTTCCGGCGCCACGACCCTCTACGTCGCGCGAACCATCCTCACCATGAACCCCGCGCAGCCGCGCGCGACCCACGTGGCCGTGCGCGATGGCCGCATTCTGGGCGTGGGAACGCGGGAGGAACTGGCCGGTTGGGGGCCGGCGCAGGTCGACGACCGGTACGCGGACAGCGTGCTGATGCCGGGCTTGGTTGAAGGCCATTGCCATCTGCCCGAGGGCGGCATGTGGAAGTTCGTCTATGTGGGCTTTTATGACCGGCGCGGCCCCGACGGCAAGCTGTGGCCGGGCCTGAAAAGCTTTGCGGACGTGGCGGCCCGACTGCGCGATGCCGAGCGGTCGCTCGCGCAGGGCGAGACGCTGATCGGCTGGGGTTTCGATCCCATCTTCTTTGGCGGCGACCGCATGAGCATCCATGACCTGGATGCGGTATCGGCCGAGCGCCCCGTGGTCGTGATGCACGCCAGCATGCACCTCATGAACGTCAATTCGCCCATGTTGGCGCGCGCCGGTATCGACCGCGATACCGGCATCGAAGGCGTGACCCGGCTGGCGGACGGGCGGCCCAGCGGCGAACTCTGCGAGTTTGCGGCGATGTTTCCCGTCATGCGGCTGATCGGCAGCCCGTTCCGCACGGTGGGGCTGACCGAAGAAGGGCTGCGGATGTTCGGCAAGGTGGCGCAGTGGGCGGGGGTGACCACCGCGACGGATCTGGTCAACGAGCTGAACGACGAAGGATTGGCGACGCTGGCGCGGGTGACGGCGGAATCCGGCTATCCCGTGCGCATCGTGCCCGCCGCGTCGGCGCTGACCTACGCGGGCAACGCGGCCGGCTGCCTGGAGAAGCTGGCGGCGGCCCGTCGCCTGAATCACGCCAAGCTGCATCTGGGCATGGTGAAGCTGGTGGTGGACGGATCCATTCAGGGCTTCACGGCGCGGGTGCGCTGGCCCGGCTATTACAACGGCGCGCCCAACGGCATCTGGGTCATCGCGCCGTCCGAACTGGATGCGATGGTGCAGACCTACCACGACGCCGGCGCGCAACTGCACATCCACACCAACGGCGACGAAGCCACGCAGCTGGCGATCGAGGCCGTGGACCGCGCGCTTCGCCGCACCCCGCGGCGCGACCACCGCCACACGCTGCAGCACTGCCAGATGGCCGACGCGGCCCAGTTCCGGCAGATGGCCAGCCTGGGCATGTGCGTGAACCTCTTTGCCAACCACATCTACTACTGGGGCGATGCCCACTATGCGCTGACGATGGGCCCGGACCGCGCCAACCGCATGGACGCTTGCGCGTCGGCGGCGCGGGCGGGCGTGCCCTACGCCATCCATTCCGACGCGCCCATCACGCCGCTCGGCCCGCTCTTTACGGCCTGGTGCGCCGTGAACCGGCAGACGGCCTCGGGCCGCGTGCTGGGCGAGTCGGAGCGCATCGGCGTCGACGCGGCGCTGCATGCCATCACGCTGGGCGCGGCGTATACCTTGCACATGGATCATCTGGTCGGTTCCATCGAAGTGGGCAAATACGCGGACTTCTGCGTGCTTGCCGACGACCCGTCCGCCGCCGCGCCGCAGTCGCTGAAGGACCTGAAGGTGCTGGGCACGGTCATCGGCGGGCGTCCGCTGCCGCTGGAGGCGTGACATGGCGCGCATTCCGTTGACGGTGGTCGGCGGCTTCCTGGGCGCGGGCAAGACCACCTTGCTCAATCATGTGCTGACGGCCAGCCCGCGCCGCGCGGCGGTGCTGGTCAACGACTTCGGTCCCGTGGACATCGACGCGAGCCTCATCGCAGGGCGCGCCGACAACGTCATCCGGCTGTCCAATGGCTGTGTCTGCTGCTCGATGGCAGGCGGACTGGACGATGCGCTGGCCCGCGTGCTGGCGCTTGATCCCTTGCCCGAGTGGATAGTCATCGAGGCGAGCGGCGTGTCCGATCCGGGACGCATTGCGCAGGTCGGCATGGCCGACCCGCTGTTGCAGCTGGAAGCCGTGGTGGTGCTGGCCGATGCGGGCGCGATCCGCGACGTGGCGGCCGATCCGCTGCTGGCCGACACGGTGCTGCGGCAGCTGCGCGCGGCCGATCTGCTGGTGCTGAACAAGACGGACCTGGCCACGCCGGCTGAGCTGGCGGCGGTGCATGACTGGCTGCGCGAGGCGAGCGGCGGGGCGCCTGTGGTGCAGACGCGCGAGGGAAAGTTGGACCTGCGGCTGCTTGGCGGCGGGGATGGCGCGTTGGAGGCCAGGCACGCGGATGACGAGGCCCACGCCTGCGGACACGGCGGGGTGCAGGCCGCCGCCGCTGACTGCGGCCACGGCGGCGCCGTCGACGCCGGACACAGCAGCCGGCGCGATGCGCCGCCCGACCCCGACCATCCGTTCCACAGCTGGCTGTGGCGCGCACCCGCGCTGGTCGATGCCGACATGCTGGCCGAGCGCCTGAAGCAGCTGCCGCGCCACGTGCTGCGGGCCAAGGGGTGGGTGTGCACCGGCCGGCATGGCTGGGTGCTGGTGCAGTTTGCGGGACGGCGCGTGCGCTTTGACACGCAGGCGCGTATGCCGGCAGGGCAGCGCGAGCCGTCGCTGGTGGTGATCGGCATGCGCGGCGTCACGGACATGCCGGCCATCGCGGCGCGGTTGGACGGGGCGGCGCTGCCTGGCGCCGACGGCGCGCCGGAACCGTCGTGGGCCGAGCCGCTGCGCTAGTTCTGGTGCAAGCGATTCCCCGGGTCTGGTCCTACCCCCGTGCATGGCCCGCACGTACCTTGAGGGTTCAGCGTGGACGCATCTCGCGCCGCGCCAGCGAAGGAGGGTAGGCAATGCAAAAGTCCGTCACCGTGGAAATGCTGGCCGAGTTTGCGGCCGCCTGGAACCGGCACGACATCGACGCCTTGATGTCGTTCATGAGCGAAGACTGCGTGTTCGAGACCGTGGGCGGGCCGGAGCAATACGGCAGCCGTCACGCGGGTCCGGAGGCGGTGCGCGCGGCCTTTGCCGCGGCCTGGAAGAACTTTCCGGACGCGCAATGGGAGAACGGACGGCACTGGGTGGCCGGCGACCGCGGCGTGTCCGAGTCCACGTTTTGCGGCACGGCGGCGGACGGCTCGCGGGTGCAGGCCGACATGGTCGACGTGTTCACCTTCAAGGACGGCAAGATCCAGGTGAAGAACGCCTTTCGCAAGCAGCGTCCGGCCTTGCCGGCAAAGGCCTAGATTCCGTCATGGATACGCAAATGTCGGTCGGCATTCCGCGCCCGGCGCCCGCGTCCGGCGCCGCCCTCAACGCCTACAACCCGGCCTACGATCCGCTGGTGTCTCCGCCCGGCCAGGGCCAGGACTACGCGCCGACCTACTGGGTGGCGACGGCTGGCGCGCCGCCCGAGGACGATGGGCCGATCAACGGCGACGTGGACGCCGACGTGGTGATCGTCGGCTCGGGCTTTACCGGGTTGTCGGCCGCGCTGGCGCTGGCGCGCGACTTCGGCGTGAAGGCGGTCGTGCTGGAAGCCAACCGCGCGGTCTGGGGCTGCACCAGCCGCAATGGCGGACAGGGCCAGAACGCGTCCGGACGCCTGTACCGCTCGCAGTGGATCGAACGCTGGGGACTGGACACGGCCAAGCGCCTGGACGCCGAGATCCGCGAAGGATTCGAATACTGGAAGAGCCTGGTGGCGCAGGTGGATTGCGATGCGCAACCCGGCGGCCACCTGTACACGGCGCATCGCCAGAAGAAAATGGCCTTCCTGCAAAACGAGGCGCGCCTGATGCGCGACGTCTTCGGCTACGACACCAGGATGCTCAGCAGCGCAGAACTGCGCGAACGATACGTCGACGACCGCGAGGCCGTGGGCGCCATGCACGAGCCGGATGGCGTCGGCGTGCATCCGCTCAAGCTGGCGTACGGCTATCTGCGGCAGGCGCGGGCGCTGGGCGTGCGCATTCATCCATCCAGCCCCGTGCTGGGCTGGCACGTGGAAAACGGCGTGTACCGGCTGCAGACCCCCGGCGGCACGGTGCGCGCCCGCCGCGTGGCGTTCGCCACCGGCGGCTATACCGCGCAGGGCGTGAACCGGCTGCTGGACAATCGCATCATGCCGGTGCTGTCCAACTCCATGGTCACGCGCGAGCTCTCGCCGGCCGAACGCGAGGCGGCGGGATTGAAGAGCACGGTGTTCATCACCGACACGCGCACGCTGCGCTTTTACTACCGCCTGCTGCCCGACGGCCGCATGCAGATCGGCAGCCGCAGCGCGCTGCGCGGCGCGGACGCCGAGAACCCCCGGCACCTGGCGCTGCTGCGCGAAGGCCTGGCGCGCAAGTTCCCCGCGCTGCGCGGCGTGGACGTGGCCTATTCATGGTGGGGCTGGGTCGACGTCAGCCACGACATGATGCCGCGCGTGACGCAGCCCGATCCCGCGCAGCAGGTGTATTACGCCTTCGGCTACGGCGGCAACGGCGTGGCCTTCTCGGCCCACGCCGGCAGGCGGCTGGCGCAACGCATGATGGGCAAGGACGGCATTGCGTGGAACCTGCCGATCTACGACACGCCATTGCCAGGCCACCTGTTCGCGCCATTCCGCCGGATCGGGCAGGGGTTGTTGTACCGGTGGTACTACCTGCGCGACGAACTGCTCTGACTGTGCGAAGGTGTCACACACCATCAAGCACGAGGTCCTGCGCCGCGCGGCGCTGTGCGTCGACCACCTTGGCCAGCCGGGCGATGCCCGGCTCGATGTGCTCGGGGCGGATCGACGTGAACCCCACGCGCAGGAAGTTGCGGGGCGCGTTCGCGCCGTCCATGAAAAACACGTCGCCCGGCTCGACCACCACGCCTTCGGCCAGCGCGGCTTCGGACAGCGCCACGGCATTGAGCCACGGCGGGCCTTGCAGCCAGCACGACGACGATCCGGTGATGGGGATGACCGTGAAGTCCGGCAGGTGCCGCGCCAGGGCCTGGGCCAGTTCGGCGCCGCGCTTTTGATAGGCCTGCGACTGGCGCCGCAGCAGCGAATGGTGGTGCCCCAGCGAGATGAACAGCGAAAACGCGCGCTGGATATACGCCGACGGGTGACGCAGCATCAGGCGGCGCAACGCGCGCAGTTCGGCCGCCAGCTCGCGCGGCGCGACGATGTAGCCGATGCGCAGCCCCGGCGCGAACGACTTGGCAAGGCTTCCCACATAGATCACGCGCCCGTCGCGGTCCAGGCTCTTTAATGCGGGGATCGCGCCTTCGCCCCAGCGGCTTTCGCTTTCGAAGTCGTCTTCGATGATCAGGCTGTCGGCCTGCCGCGCCAGCGCCAGAAGGCCGGCGCGACGCTCCATCGACAGCGTGACGGTGGTGGGACACTGATGGCCCGGTGTGACGAACAGGTAGTCGCATCCCAGCAGCTGCGTGCCGGTGCGCAGGCCCTGTTCGTCCACGGGCAGCGGCAACAGGTGGCGGGTGTGGCTGGCAAAGATATTGCGCGCGTCCGGATAGCCCGGGTCTTCCATGCCGACCACCGTGTCTTCGTTCACCAGCAGGTCGGCCAGCAAGTAAAGGGCATGCTGCGCGCCGACGGTGATGACGATCTCTTCGGCGTCCGCCCATACGCCGCGGCGCGGCAGCACCTGCGTGCGGATCTGTTCGATGAGCGCCGGGTCGTCGTGCGTGATGAGGTCGGGCGCCCAACTGCGGATGTCCAGCACCGACAGGGCCTTGATGCAGCACTCGCGCCATTCGGCGGTGGGAAAAAGGTCCTGGTCGAACTGGCCGTACACAAAAGGGTAGGGCTGCTTCTGCCAGTCGCGAGGCTTGGTGATGTTGCGTTGCCGCGTGGGGAGAAAGCGCAGGCGCTCGTCCCAGCGCACGCCGCCGGCATGGGCGGGTGTCGCGGGCGTGGCGTCGGCGGCGGGGCCCGAGTGGCCCTCCATGACGGTATCGCTGACGAAATGGCCGCTGCGTTCGCGCGAGACCAGATAGCCTTCGCACACCAGCTGCTGGTACGCAAACACGACGGTGTTGCGCGCGATGCGCAACTGGTCGGCCAGGTAGCGGCTGGACGGCACGGGCATGCCGGGCGGCAGGTGGCCGCTGAGGATCGCCGACACCAGCATCTGGCGCACGCGCCCCTGCAGGCTGAGGTTGGGCGCGCTGGCTTTTTCGAACAGGCGTTCCCACAACACAGGCTTGAGCATCGAGGCCTGGCTGGACATGGCTGGCTCCTTTTGACTCTCGGCACGGCCGGGCGCGGCGCTGCGGCGCCCGGTGGGTCCGAGTCTCAGAATAAAGGAGCCGGATGGGGGAAGGAATGCGGGATTGCCCTGTCAGATGCGTCCCTTCCACGGGATGGCGAAGCGTTCAAGGTAGCGCACCAGCAGGTCGAACGCGAAGGCAAAAAGGCCGATCACGATGATGCCCATGATGACCGTATCGCTGGCCAGGAACTGCGCGGCGTTCAGCACCATGAAGCCCAGGCCCCGGTCGGCCGCCACCATCTCGGCGGCCACCAGCGTCGTCCAGCCCACGCCGATGCCGATGCGCATGCCCGTGAAGATCTCGGGCATCGCCGCCTTCAGGATCACGTGCCAGACGATCTGGCGGCTGGTCCCGCCCATGGCGTAGGCCGCGTGGATCTGTTCGATGGACACCGAGCGCACGCCCGCGCGCGCGGCGATCGCCATGGGCGCGAAGATCGCCAGATAGATCAAGAGGATCTTCGGAAACTCGCCGATGCCGAACCAGATGATGATGAGCGGCAGGTAGGCCAGCGGCGGCAGCGGCCGGTAGAACTCGATGGGCGGGTCGAAGACGCCGCGGGCGTACCGGTTCACGCCCATCAGGATGCCGACCGGGATCGCGGTCACGCAGGCCAGGAAGAACGCGCCGAACACGCGGCCCAGGCTGGCAAGCGCATGCTCGGTCAGCGTGGAGTTGGCCACGCCCTCGGTCATGGCAAAGACGAACTTGTCGTACACGGCGATGGGCGAGGGCAGGAACAGCGGCCGCACCCAGCCGGCGCTGGTCACCAGAAACCACAGCGCGAGCAGCGCCAGGCTGGTCAGGAGACTGATGTGCCCGCTGTAGCCTGCGCCCGGCGCCCCGTAGACCTTGCCCGGCGCGGTGGGCGTGTGGCCGGTGCGCCGCTTAGGCATGGAGGGCGTGCGGGGCGGCGGCGCGCTCGTCCCCGTAGATGATGCCGAGGACTTGTTCGCGCATGGCGATGAAGTCGGGACTGGATTTGATGCCACGGCCATCGCGGGTCTCCAGGTAGCGCCGGTTGAACGCCGGCTCGAACGTGTGTGTGATCCGGCCCGGGCGCGGCGACATGACGATCAGCCGCGATCCCAGAAAGAGCGCTTCTTCCACGCTGTGGGTGATGAAGAAAAACATCTTGTTGGTCTGCCGCCAGATGTCCAGCAGCAGTTCCTGGATGGTTTCCCGGGTCAGCGCGTCCAGCGCGGCCATGGGCTCGTCCATCAGCAGCATGGCGGGGTCGCAGGTCAGCGCGCGCGCAATGCCCACGCGCTGCTGCATGCCGCCCGACAGCTGGTAGATCATGTGGCGGTGAAAATCCTGCAGGCCCACCAGTTCCAGGTTGCGGCGGGCGCGGGCGCGGCGGGTTTCCTTGTCCACGCCTTGCAGCTTCAGGCCGAATTCGGTGTTTTCCAGCACGTTCAGCCAGGGCAGCAGGGCGTGCTTCTGGAACACCACGCCGCGGTCCGCGCCCGGGCCGACGATGGGCTTGCCGCCCAGCGTGATCTCGCCCTCGGTCGGCGACAGGAATCCGGCCAAGAGGCTGAGCAAGGTGGTCTTGCCACAGCCCGACGCGCCGAGTGCTACGACGAATTCGCCCGGCTGGATGGTCAGGTTGACGTCGTGCAGCGCGATCACCGGGCCGCTGTCGTGCAGGCCGGGGTAGGTGACGCTGACGCCTTCGGCGCACAGGCGCTGCGCGGCGGATGTGGACTGCTGCATGGTCATGCTGCTCCCCCTGGTCGTTGTGGCGGGGCCGGCGGCTGCCGGGTCCGCCCTGTCGCGGCGGCCGGCGCCGGGGTGGCGCCGTGCCGGGCGGGGTGATTACTTGGCCGCCGCCTTCGCGTACTGGTCGGTGACGAACGGGCTGTAGTCGTCCAGCGCCTTGTCGATCTGCTTCTGGTCCTTCAGGAACTTGGCGCTGGCCGCGAAGGCGCGCGCCGCGCCCGAGTCCTTGCCGCCGCCGAGCCAGGTCTTGGACGCCTGCTCTTGCACGGTCGGGAACACCAGCAGGCCCAGCGCCTCGACGATGTCTTCCGGCTTGCCGCCGATGAGCTTGACGATGCCCTTGACCTGCGGCGAGTCGGCCGTCCACTTGGCGCTGTTGGCGCGGTAGTCGGCATACGACTTGGCCAGCACGCCGGTAAAGGCAGCCATGAACTTCGGATGCTTCTGCGCCCAGGCCTTGTCCACCACGATGCCGTCGAACGTCGGCACGCTGGCCGCGCCGATCTGTTCGGAGTCGGCGATGATCTTGCCGGTCTTGGCGATCTCGGTCAGGGCGGGCGGCCACACGTAGGCGGCGTCGATGTCGCCGCGCTGCCAGGCGGCCACGATCTGCGGCGGCTGCATGTTCAGGATGCGCACGTCGCGGGGCGGCACCTTCCACACCTGCTCAAGCCCGACCAGCAGGTGAAAGTGCGACGTCGACACGAACGGCGTGGCGACGCGCTTGCCTTTCAGGTCGGCCGTGCTGTTGATGCCGGAACCGTTGCGCGCCACCAGCGCTTCGGATTTGCCGATGTTGTCCAGGATCCAGAAGAGCTGCATGTCCACGCCGCGCGTGGCGGCCGAGGTGATGCCCGTGGAACCCAGCACGCCCACCGGCACGTTGCCGGAGGCCAGCGCGGTCGAGATGTCGCCGCCCGAGGTGAACTGGCGCCAGTCCACCTGGTAGCCGGCCTCTTTGAGGGCCTTGTCGAAACTGCCGTCCGCGATCGAGGACAGGAAAGGCCCGACGATGAGCTGATAGCCCACCACGAGTTTGGTCTGCGCGTAGGCGGGCGCAGCCAGTAGCGCGGCGGCCAGGCCGGCCAGGGTGCAGCGGCGAATCAGGCGGTATATCGCGTTCATGGAGATCTCCGGGAGAGAACGGCCGCGCCCCGGCGCGACCGGCTTGCTGGTGCCAGTTTGCCCGGATGGGACCAGAACGCTAGGGCCAGATGTCCGGATCAGTAGGAGCCAAAAGCGGCCGGGCCCGCCGGCTGCGCCGGCAATGCCCGAACGGGCATCGTCGTCGCAGCGGGCGGGCCCGCGATATGCGCCAAAAGGATGAGATCGCCGGTTCAGCGAATCAGGCTCAGGAATTCAGCCCGGGTAGAGGGGTTTTCATGGAACTCGCCCAGCATCACCGAGGTGACCATGGACGAATTCTGCTTTTCGACGCCGCGCATCATCATGCACATGTGCTGGGCCTCGATGACGACGGCCACGCCGGCCGCGCCGGTGACGCTTTGCACGGCTTCAGCGACCTGGCGGCTGAGGTTTTCCTGAATCTGCAGGCGGCGCGCATACATTTCGACGATGCGCGCGACCTTGGACAGGCCCAGGACCTTGCCGGCCGGCAGGTAGGCGACGTGCGCCTTGCCGATGAAGGGCAGCATGTGGTGTTCGCACAGCGAGTACAGCTCGATGTTCTTGACCAGGACGATCTCGCGCGTGTCCGAGGTGAACAAGGCGCCGTTGACGATCTCTTCCAGGTTCTGGTCGTAGCCCCGGCACAGGTGACGCATGGCCTTGGCCGCGCGGGCGGGCGTGTCGGCCAGTCCCTCGCGGGACGGATCTTCCCCTAGTGCTTCGAGAATGGCGGTGTAGTGCTTTTCCAATGACATGGGGACTCCTGGCGGCGCGCCCTCTGGCGCGCGGTGATGCGTGGGTTGATGCAGGGCGGCATCGGGGATGCGTTCGTGTCGCAAGTCTACCTCAGCGGCCAAGTCGCAATGCGCGCTTGCCCGCGGCGCGTGGGGGTATTTGCGGCATTCAGACGCCCCGGTTTTCCACCGCGTACTTGATGAGTTCGGCCTGGCCGTCGATGCCCAGCTTGCGCTTGATGTTCAGGCGGTGCGTTTCGACCGTGCGCACGGACAATCCCAGCATCTGCGCGATCTGCTTGTTGGCATGGCCGTCCGCGATGTGCCGCAGCACGTCGCGCTCGCGCTGTGTGAGCAGCGTCGCCAGCGCGCTGGCCTGCGACAGCCGCACCGCCGCCGCGGCGCTGAAGTAGCTGCGGCCGGCCATGACGGCGTCGATGGCGGCGATGATCTCCTGCGCCGGTTCGTCCTTGAGCAGGTAGCCGCGGGCGCCGGCCTTCACGGCCTGGACCATGTATTCGGGGTTGTCGTGCATGGACAGCACCAGCACCGCAATCTGCGGATAGCGCTCGTGCAGGAACGCCGTCAGCTCCAGGCCGCCGACCCCGGGCATGTTCAGGTCCATCAGCGCCAGATGGGGCAGGGTGCCGCCCTGCGGGTCTTCGGCCATGCAGGCGGCCAGGAACGCCTGGGCGGCGGCGGCGTTGCCGGCTTCGCCCACCACCCGCAACTGCGGCACGGTTTCCAGGCGCAGGCGCAGGCCGTCTCGCACCAGGGGATGGTCGTCGATCAGCAGCAGGCGGATAGCGTCGGATTTGTCGATCATGCTTGGCGAGGGGTCGAAAGCGGGGCGCCGGCGGGCGGCAGGGGAAGCCAGGCCTGCAAGGTCGTGCCTTGCGCGGTGGAATGAAAGGTCAGGGTGCCGGACAGCGCGCTCATGCGTTCGCGCATGTTGCGCAGGCCGATGCCGCGATGGGGGTCTTGCTGGACGGCGGCATCGTCAAAGCCGCAGCCGTCGTCGCTGATGGTCAGGCGCAGGTCGCGCGCCGAGTACGCCAGCGTCAGGTCCGCGCGCGTCGCGCCCGCGTGGCGCATCACGTTGGTCAGCGCCTCTTGGGTCACGCGAAACAGCGCGGTCGCGTAGGCGTCGGGCAGTTTCACCGGCTGCCCGACGGTATGCAGGTCCACGGTCAGCGGCGGCGCGCCATCCTCGGCGCGGATGGCGAATTCCCGGCCCAGGTGCTCCAGCGCCGCGGGCAGGCCCATGTCGTCGAGCAGGGTGGGGCGCAGGTTGTGCGAGATGCGGCGGACTTCGCCGACGGCCGTGTTCAGCCGGTCCAGCGCGCCGCCCAGCGGCGTGTCGATGTGCGCAAGCACGCGGGGATCGTCCGGGTGCGACTGCCGCAGCCGTTCGCGAGCGGCCTCCAGCGACAGCTTGACCGACACCAGCACCTGGCTGATGCCGTCGTGCAGCTCGCGCGACAGGCGCGCGCGCTCGTCTTCCTGCGAACGCACGATCTGCCGGGCCATCAGGCGCAGCTTGGCGTCGGACTGGCGATGGTCGCTGATATTGAGCGCCAGGCCGCAGGCCGCCACCCCCAGGATCGACACGGCCGCGATGCCCGCCACCCACGCAAACATGTCCCGGATATTGGCCTGCGCCGCGGCGTCGATCCGCACGAGCGCCTGCTGCACGTCATCCAGATAGATGCCGGTGCCCAGCATCCAGCCCCAGCGCTCCAGCACCACGACATAGCCAAGCTTTTCGACGGTCTGGTTGGTGGAGGGCTTTTCCCAGAGGTAATGCACCACCTCGCCCTGCTGCCCGCCGCGCCGCGCCGCCGTCAGCAGGTTCTGGATGACCGGCTGACCCTGCGTGTCGCGCAGGTTCCAAAGGTCTTGTCCGACCAGTTCCGGCTGCCGCGGGTGCATCAGGTTCCTGCCGTTCAGGTCGTAGACGAAGAAGTAGCCGTCGTGCCCGAACTCCATCTGCGACAGGAGTTCAAGCGCGCGCTGGCGCGTGGCGGCGTCGTCGCCCGCGGCCTGCAGGGGCGCGATGGCGCTGTAGGCCAGGTTCACGTAGTGGCGCAGTTCGCCTTCCTTGCTGGCAAGCCAGGCGGTTTCAACCACCTGCTTTTCGCGCTGCGCCAGTTGCAGTCCCTGCACGTACACGGCGACCGTGATGGCGGCGACGGCCACCAGCAGCGGGACTGCCGCAAGCAGCAAAATTTTGAGACGCAGCTTCATAAGGATTTGTATCAGCCCGGGACGGCTTTGCTGCGACGCATCAACCGACGGGGCGCCGAGGCAGGAACGCGGAAAGTTCGGGGGATTTTACGATTTCCACGGAATTTTGCTGCGGCGCATGGCGTAGTAACACGTAGCCGGCTTGCGTAGTTCCGCGCTTGTTGGCGCCGTGGGCGGGCGGCAATACTGGCGCCCGCGTCGACCCGACGCAAGCGTGGACGCGTGCGTCCGCCACCCCACAACAATGAGTCTGCCTTCCGCGGGACGAAAAAAGCGTTTCACGCCAAGAGCATGGCGGGAGGCAAGAGGAGCACTTATGCACACCAGCAGTAAGGGACTGGGTCAGCACCTGGTCTGGCTGGCGGTTGCGGTACTGGGCGCGTTTGCGCTGGGCACCGTGGCGCTGGCCAGAGGGGAGACCATCAACGCGCTATGGGTGGTGATCGCCGCCGTCTGCGTCTATCTCATCGCCTACCGTTACTACAGCCGCTTCATCGCACGCAAGGTCTTCCAGCTTGACCCCACGCGCATGACCCCGGCCTGGAAGTACAACGACGGCCTGGACTACGTGCCCACCAACAAGCATGTGCTGTTCGGCCACCACTTTGCCGCCATCGCCGGCGCGGGTCCCCTGGTCGGACCGGTGCTGGCCGCGCAAATGGGCTATCTGCCCGGCATGCTGTGGATCCTGGCCGGCGTCGTGTTCGCCGGCGCCGTGCAGGACTTCACGATCCTCTTCATCTCCACCCGCCGCGACGGCCGCTCGCTGGGCGACCTGGTCAAGTCGGAACTGGGCAAGATCCCCGGCGTGATCGCGCTGTTCGGCGCGTTCATGATCATGGTCATCATCCTGGCCGTGCTGGCGCTGATCGTCGTGAAGGCGCTGACGCATTCGCCGTGGGGCACCTTCACGGTGGCCGCGACGATCCCCATCGCGCTCTTCATGGGTGTCTACCTGCGCTACATCCGCCCGGGCAAGATCGGCGAGGTGTCCATCATCGGCTTCCTGGGCCTGATGGCGGCCATCACGTTCGGTCAAGACGTGGCCGCGCATCCGGTCATCGGCCCGATGTTCGACTTCGACGGCAAGGGCCTGACCTGGATCCTGATCGTCTACGGCTTCATCGCCTCGGTGCTGCCCGTGTGGCTGCTGCTGGCGCCCCGCGACTACCTGTCGACCTTCCTGAAGATCGGCACCATCGTCGGTCTGGCGATCGGCATCGTGGTCGTGGCCCCCGAACTGAAGATGCCCGCGCTGACCCAGTTCATCGATGGCACCGGTCCGGTGTGGTCGGGCAACCTGTTCCCGTTCCTTTTCATCACCATCGCCTGCGGCGCGGTGTCCGGTTTTCACGCCTTGATCTCCTCGGGCACCACGCCCAAGCTGATCGAAAACGAAACCCAGGCTCGCTACATCGGTTACGGCGGCATGCTGATGGAATCCTTCGTGGCCATCATGGCGCTGGTGGCGGCTTGCGTCATCGAGCCCGGCATCTACTACGCCATGAACAGCCCGGCAGCCGTCATCGGCACGACGCCGGACCAGGTCGCCCAGGTGGTGTCGAGCTGGGGCTTCGTGATCACGCCGGCCGAGCTGGTGCAGACGGCCAAGGACGTGGGCGAGAGCACGATCATCTCGCGCGCCGGCGGCGCGCCGACGCTGGCGGTGGGCATGGCCCACATCCTGCATCAGGCGCTGGGCGGCCCGGGCATGATGGCGTTCTGGTACCACTTCGCCATCCTGTTCGAGGCGCTCTTCATCCTGACCGCCGTGGACGCGGGCACCCGCGCGGGCCGCTTCATGCTGCAGGATCTGTTGGGTACGTTCGCCCCGTCGCTCAAGCGCACGGATTCGCTGCCCGCCAACCTGATCGCCACCGGCCTGTGCGTGGCGGCGTGGGGCTACTTCCTGTATCAGGGCGTGGTCGATCCGCTGGGCGGCATCAACACCCTGTGGCCGCTCTTCGGCATCGCCAACCAGATGCTGGCCGCGATTGCGCTGACGCTGGGCACGGTCGTCCTGTTCAAGATGAAGCGCGATCGCTACGCCTGGGTCACGGTGCTGCCCACGCTCTGGCTGCTGGCATGCACGCTGACCGCCGGTCTGCAAAAGCTGTTCCACTCGGACCCGCGCGTAAGCTTCCTGGCCCACGCCGACAAGTACAACGCCGCGATCGCCGAAGGCAAGGTGCTGGCGCCGGCGAAGTCGCTGGGCGAGATGTCGCGCGTGGTGATGAACGACTACATCAACGCAGGCCTGTGCGCGATCTTCATCTTCGTGGTGGTGAGCATCGTGGTGTTCGGCTTGAAGTCGGTGCAGCGCGCCCGCAATGAAAACAAGCCGACGTCCCGCGAAACGCCGTACGAAGCGCTGCCCGCAGCCGCCGGCGCCGACTAAAGGCAACCCAGGAGAAGCCGCATGCTGTTCAGCAACATGACTTCCGCAGCCGGCGCCGCCGGCCGCTACCTGGGGCAAACGCTCCGGCTGATGGTCGGCGTGCCGGATTACGAGACGTATGTCGAGCATATGCGGCGCACGCATCCTGAGCAGGAGCCGATGAGCTACGAGGATTTCTTCCGGGAGCGCCAGGAGGCGCGATACGGGGGGAAGAAGCGGATTGGGTGCTGCTGATTGGGTGGATGGAAGGCCTTGCTGATGCAGGGCCTTTTTTTTGTGTCTTTGCAGTCTTTGGCTGGGGTGGGATTTTCTTAGGTGGTCGGTACTTCATAGGCGACAGGATCTTCGCGGGGGGTACGATCTTCGTAGGTCGCCCGACGCCGCGGTCACCGTGGGCACGATCGCCCACGATTGCGGTCCGGAGCCTTCGCTCCGGACTTCCCCCTCGTCATCTTCGTCCGCCTTCGGCTCCCTTCAGATTCCCTCGGGCGCATCGACGGCGCTCGCACCCACGGTGCCCGCGACGCCGTGCTGCCAGGGTCTTTGGTATGTCGCGCTGTAAGACCTGTATGCAGGGAAGGGAATTTGCGGGGCCGCCGAATTGCTGCCGCCCGGGCGGCGGCAATCGGCATCGGAGCCGTGGGTCGTCGGTGCGGTGTGCGCTTGCGCGCTGGCGGAAGGTGGTTTTCTGATGGGCGCTCCAACGCGGGGGGGGGGCGGTGATGGGTGGCGCGCGTCTACGGACAATGGCAGCTTGCCGACCTGTACGCGCGCCGCCCATCGGGCACTGGAGTTGACCTGACGATTAGTGGCGAGCGGGGCGTGTGGGCGCTTGATATCTGAACCAAAAGCCGCCACACGCGAAGCGTCATCACCTCGACGCAAGACGCCGCGTAAGCCCACGAAGGCCGCCCGCGCGGCCGCCCGGGGGCGGGCACCGCAAGATTTTTCTCTCCCACCCAACTGTGTGCAAGAACCTCAAGAACCCGAATCCCCCCGCCGCCCGAGAAGATTCAACTGCAAAGCCCGGTGTGGCGTGGGCCTGGGGCGGGCGGGGCGTTTAGATGCGCCCGACGGAATCCGAAGGCAGCCGCCGGAGGCGGCAACGAGGATGAGGATGGGGGAGTCCGGAGCGAAGGCTCCGGACCGCAATCGGAGCCCCGCCCGCCCCAGGCCCACGCCGCACCGGGCGTCTCAAGAACCCCGCCCGACCACCAGCACCAGCACCACCACCAGCACCAGCACCAGCATTAGCCACCCGCCACCAGCCACCAGCCACCAGCACCCGTCAGCCACCAGCATCAGCCAACCCACAATCCAACGCCCATCTCAGGCACTTCCGCGCTCACCCTCAATCCAGCCTGCCACGCAGCCCTCAAGCGGCAACCCTTCGTCGACCCAGCCGGTGATGCCGCCAGTCATCACCTTCACGGGACGGCCCAACTGCGCCAACCGCAGTGCGCCTCGTGTGGCCCCGTTGCAGTGTGGACCCGCGCAGTACGTGACAAACAGCGTGTCGGCCGGATAGTTGACCAGTTTCGATTCGACGATCTTGCCGTGCGGCAGGTTCAGCGCGCCCGGGACATGGCTCTGGGCGAATAGCGCCGGGCTGCGCACGTCCAGCAGCACGAAGCCCGGGGTGCCCGAGGCGAGGGCGCCTGCCACGTCGGCGCAATCGGTCTCGAATTGCAGCGATGCGTGAAAGTGGGCGAGGGCGGTTGCGCTGTCGGCGGCGGGGATGGCGGTGACGGCGTTGGTCGTGGGCATGGCGGAACTCTTAGAAGGAGGATTAGAGGCATCTGGAAGCAAGATCCAGAAGCCCCATTCTGGCGTCGCGCCGCATTGCCGATAAGTGGCGTAAATGACATTTACCGGTAACATTGCGCCATGAGCAACCACCTAGTTGTCGCGCTGGCTTACGACCGGCTCTGCACCTTCGAATTCGGCTGCGTGACCGAGCTGTTCGCGCTCGAGCGTCCAGAGCTTGACGTCGATTGGTATCGCTTCGACGTGTGCGCCAGCGAGCCTGGCCCGCTGCGCGCCGCAGGCGGCATTACCGTGGCCGCGCCTTATACCCTCAAGTTGCTGGATCGTGCCGACACCATCGTCGTGCCCGGTTGGCGTGATGCCGACGAATTGCCGCCCGCGCCATTGCAGAAGAAGCTTCGCGCGGCGTATCAGCGCGGGGCAAGGCTCTGTTCGATCTGTTCCGGCGTTTTTGTTTTGGCCGCCGCCGGCGTGCTCGACGGGAAGACCGTGACCACCCACTGGCGATATGCCGCAAAACTGCAGCAGCGTTACCCGCAGGTGCGGGTTCAACCCGATGCGTTGTATGTGGATGACGGACAGATCATCACGTCGGCCGGGTCCGCGGCCGGGCTGGACATGCTGCTTCACCTGGTGCGCCGCGACTATGGTGGGGCGGTGGCTAATCGAGTCGCGCAGCGGCTTGTGGTGGCGCCGCACCGCGAAGGAGGGCAGGCGCAGTTCGTGCCGCGGCCCATGCCTTCCGACGAAAGCGGGCGCCTGGCCAAGTTGATGGACTGGATGCGGCAGCATTGCACGTCGCCGCATACCTTGCGGTCGCTGGCGGACCGCGCCGCGATGAGTCCGCGCACGCTGCAACGGCAATTCCAAGAGGCCACCGGCATGGCCCCCTATGAATGGCTGATCCGCGAACGCGTGGCCGCGGCCCGCGAAATGCTTGAATCGCAGGCGCGTTTGTCCGTGAGCCGCATTGCCGAGCTGGCCGGGTTTGGCTCCGAGGAGTCCATGCGCCGGCACTTCCGGCGTATCGTGCTGACCAGTCCGGCCGCCTACCGCGAAAAGTTTGGCCATAACGCGGCAGCATTCAAGCGCGGTTCAGGCGTCAGCGGCGATTCGCGCGATACCATCGCCGTCCCGCGCACGCGCTGAACGCCAACGCCACGTTCAGTTCGCCTCGCGCCGCCGCAGTTTCTCCGAGACCATCACCAATGGTGCGGCCGCGGCGGCGCACAGCGCCATCACCAGAAAGCCGCCCGGGGCGAAGCTGCGGTACAGCGCGCCGCCGAGCTGAATGCTGGCGAACATGAACACGCCGCCCGACAGCATGGCGTACAGGGCGATTGCCGAGGTCTTGCAGGCGGCGGGCGCGCGGCGGGTGATGTACCACATGATGGCGGCATTGTTGCCGGCCAAGGTGAAGCACTGCAGCAACTGCAAGCCCGCGATCAGCGTGGGGTCGGTGGTGGCGGACAGGCCCGCCCAACGGATCGCCGTCATGACGGCCGAGGCCAGGATCAGCCACTGCGCACCCGTGCGCGCCAGGATGCGCGGCGCCAGAAAGAAGAACAGGACCTCGCTAGCGACGCCCACCACCCACAACAGCGAAATCATCGCCGTCGACAGGCCGCTCGCGGTCCAGTACAGCGTCGAATAGGAATACAGGAAGCCGTTGCTTGCCTGCACCAGCGAGGCCGCGGCGATGCACAGCAGCAACGGGCGGTCGCGCAGCACTTCGCGCATCGGCACCCGGACGCGGTCCGCCTGGGATTCCTGAGGCGCCGGCCGCGCCGCCCGCGGCAGCAGACGCACGCAGGCCAGGCACGCGACAATCAGCAGGATCGACAGCCACATCACCCAATCCGCGTCGAACGTCTTGATCAGATAGCCGCCCGCCACCGTCACCGTGGCAAAGCCCAGCGAGCCGCAGGCGCGCATCACCGTGTAGGAATTGCCCTGTCCGCGCCCGCTGGCGATGGCCATGCGGTCCATCAACGGCAGCACGGCCGGGAACACCGCGTTCAGCAACAGCGTGATGGCCAGCAGCCAGGCTGAAGTCTGGCTGAACGGATAGCACACAAAAAGAACCAGGGACGCCGCGAGCGCCGATGCGATCAGCGCGTGGGCGCGGCCCGTCTGGTCGGCGATGTGCGCCACGATCGGCGTCGACACGATCTTGGGCAGGAACGACGTGGCGACGATCAGCCCGATCAAGGCCGGGTCCAATCCCCGGCTGGCGAACCACAAGGGCAGGAAGGGAATGCTTACGCCCTGCAGGCCGTAATACAGGAAATAGAACCCGTGCAACGCGATGGCGCCTTGCCTGGCGTCGGGATTGCCGCGCATGGTGGGAAGGGATCAGGGGGGATGCAAAGCGGCGTAGCATACTCCTTCGCGGCGCCGGGCATTGGCAAAGCGCGTCCAGAGATTTACGCTGTGCCTCGCGGGCGGTTCATGCCGCGCCGCAATCGTGTTGTCCGATTCATTTCACAAAGGTGCGATCCATGGCCAAGAAACTGAATGAGAAGACCACCAAGGCGCTGAAGGTCCGCCGCAAGGCGCCGCTGGCAACGCCCACCGACCTGGCGGCCGACGCCACCCGCGACATCTCCGCCGTGCTGAATCAGGTGCTGGCCGACGTGTTCGCCCTGTACCTGAAGACCAAGAACTTTCATTGGCACGTCAGTGGGCCCCACTTCCGGGACTACCACCTGTTGCTGGACGAGCAGGGCGACCAGCTGTTCGCCATGACGGACCCCATCGCCGAGCGCATCCGCAAGATTGGCGGCACGACGCTGCGGTCCATTGGCCACATCTCGCGCTCGCAGCGCATCTCGGACAATGACGCCGACTTCGTGCAGCCGCTGGACATGCTGGCCGAGCTGCGGGAAGACAACAAGGTGCTGGCGGCCACGCTGCGCGAGGCGCACAACGTCACCGACGAGCATCGCGACATCGCCAGTTCCAGCCTGATAGAAAACTGGATCGACGAGACCGAGCGGCGCACGTGGTTCCTGTTCGAAGCCAGCCGTCAGGGCGATTCGACCGGGCACTGACCCAGCCGCCCGGCGGGGCGGTGGTTCAGTCGCACCGGTATCGCCGCGTCACTGCCGCCCGCCAGAAAGCGGGCGGGTCGGCGATGCAGGATCAGCCGCGACTCGGCCGTACAGAGGCGGGTCAGCGCATCCATTGCGTTTCGCCGCTCAGCCAACATCCGGGGGCGTCGCCGCGCCGGCGCAACTGGATTGCCGAGGGCGATCCCATGGCCACGCCCTGGCGGACCGTGTACACCCCGTCCGCCGGCACGCTGCCCGTCTCGTTCAGGTAGCCCCACAAGGCGGCGGCCGCAATGCCGGTGGCCGCATCCTCGGGGTAACCAGACGCCTTGGGAAATTGCCGCGCGCTGGCGCCATCGGTCATCAGCGCATAGGGGTAGAGACCGGTCGAGCCGATGGCCTCGCAGACGTCCCGCATCGCTTCGAAGTCGGGCGTCAAGGCGTTCAGCTCGGCTACGCCCGGCAGCCGTACCAGCGTCTTCACGCGGCTGGTGCTGGCATTGATCATGTGCAGGCCGGGCAAGTCCGGATCGATGCGCAGCACCTCAGCGATCGCGCGGCATTGCGCCGGTGTGGGCGCCGAGGTGGCGGCGGCAGGCTGCGACACCCAGGCGCGATTGCCAGCGTCGTCCCATTCGATATCCACGCTGCCGCTCAGGGTCTGAACACGTGCGCGCGGCGTCGTCCAGCGTCCCCACTGCCGCAGGGCCCAGAGCGTGCCCACGGTTGCGTGTCCACACATCTCCATTTCGTGGCCGGGCACGAAGAATCGCAATTGACACAGATGATCATCGCCATCGGCCGGCACAACGAAGGACGACTCGTGCCCGTGGTGCGCGGCCAGGGCCTGCATGTCGCTGGCCGTCATGCCCTGCGCGTCAAGCACCAGCGGCACCGGGTTGCCGCCTTCGCGGGGCTGGGACGTATCGACGAATACGCGCAGCAGGATCGCCTGGCCGGGCGGCGGCTCGGCGGGCGAGGTAGGGAAGGCGGGCTTAGTCAAACTGAACTCCGGTCTTGGTGATGAGGTCGCCCCAGAAGGCAAGGTCGTCTGAGACGGCTTGCGTCAGGGCTTCGGACGTGCCCGGACGCCCGTCCACGCCCTTGGCGGCCAGGTCCGATGCCACGGCCGGATCGCGCAGTGCCGCGTTGAGCGCGGCATTCATCTTTTGCACGATCGCATCGGGCGTCTGCTTGGGAAAGGCCAGGCCATACCACAGCACCTGCGTATAGGCCGGCATGCCTTGGGAGGCGAAGGTCGGCACGCCCGGCAGGATCGGCGTGGGACTTGTGGTGGCCACGGCCACCAGCTTGCCGTTCTGCACGAACGGCGCCAGCCCCACCGGGTTGTCGAACATGATGTCCACCTGCCCGCCGATCAGGTCGGTATACGCGGGGGCCGCGCCGCGATAGGGCACGTGCGTGAGGTCCAGCTTCTTGTCCTTTGCGAACATTTCGCCGAGCAGATGCGACACGGTGCCCGCGCCCACCGAGGCGAACGTGCCGGTGCGGCGCGCCTTCAAGGCATCGGTCAGCGTGTCGACCGTGGCCGCCTTCAAGGCCGGTTGCACCGCCAGCACATAGGGCGAGGTGCCGATGAAGCCGATGTAGTCGAAATCCTTTTCCGGGTTGTAGGGCAGCTTCTTGTACAGGCTGGCGCTGAGTGCGGCGGGCAGTGCGCGGATCATCTACTTCCCCTTGTGCTGGTTTGAATGAGCCAGATCGTAAGCAAGACGTCCGGACGGCAGCGAACCGCGGTGCGACATGGAATGATCCCGTACGCGACAGGGGCGGGTGTTGGCGCCCCGACGCGCTTGCGGGAAAGCCGCCACGCGCCGATACTGGCCGAACGCCCCATTCCGCCGTTGCCAGCGTGGCCTGACTCGGCACTTGTCTTGCCCGCCGTCATGATGCGTTCCGTCCCGCTATCTTCCAAACAAGGCCTGATTGCCCAGACCGGCTTCGCGCTCGCGGCCAGCCGGCAGCCGCGCTACGCGTTTCAATGGCATGAACACGATTGAGCCATGTTGCTGTGGCCGCGCGCCGGCGCCCTGGATAGCGCCTGGCGCGACGAGGAGGGGGCGCGCCGGCGTTGCCGGCTGGTGCGCGGACAGGCCTTGCTGCTGCCCTCCCACGTCCAGCACAGCACGCGCGCAGAAAGCGTGACGCAGCAGCATGGCGAGCTCTATCTGGCGCCCGAATTGCTGCGAAGTTGCGGGGCGGACGGTGTGCTGCAACTGGATGGCGCGGCGCAAGCCATGCTTGATGCGCTATGGATGCCGGCGATGTCGGCGGCAGCGCTGCCGATGCTGGTTCAGGCGCTTATTGCGCAGCTTGACGCCGGCTCCCGCCTGCAGGCCCGCACGCGCGCACCGCAGTTGCCGCTGCCGCTCGCCCGGCAATGGCTGGCGCTGCTGCGCGATCGTCTGGACGCGGGGCTGCCGCTGCCTGCGATTGCGGAGTCCGCCAGCATGCTCGGCGCGACCACGCGCAGCTTGCAGCGCGCCTGCATCGAGACCTATGGGCGCTCTCCCATCACGCTGCGCCGCTTCGTGCTGGCGCAGACGGCGCGCCGGCGGCTTGCGCTTGGCGAATCCGTCGCAAGCGTCAGCGCCGACCTGGGATTTTCCAGCAGCGGGCATCTGGGACGGCTGCTGCGCGCCGTGCACGCCGGCGATGACGAGTGGGACGCGGAAGCGGAGCAGGGCTAGCGCCGCCGCGCACGCAAGGGCCGGGGCTCAGCCCTCGCGGCCAAACCCGCCCGTTGCCCAATCCGACGCCCGCTGCACGTTCAGCTTGTACGTCGGCGGCACGCGGATCCGGGCGAGCTGCTCGCCCAATTCGTCGTAGGCGCTGAGCGTGGCGTAGGGCTCGTCCTCGTCGGGAACGATGTCCAGCTTGACGGTCAGGCGGCCCTCGGCGGCGTCGATCTTCACGCTCTTGTGCAGCGTGGCGTGCAATTGCTGTTCGTGGCGGCGCAGGACTTCGTTGGCCGTCTTGACCAACGTGTGGAAGGCCGGGGCGTCGAGCGGCTTGGGGTTCTTCTTGTCGCGGCCCATGGTCCAGGGCCCGACCAACGCGGGCTCGGCCTGGCCGTCCAGCGTCATTTCGACGGCCCAGCCGTCGTCGTCTTCGTTCTTGATGATGCGCGCGGTCCAGCCGTCGTCGCGCCAAAGCGTGGCTTGCTGTTCTTTGGGCGCGTCGGAAAGGTCGGTGTCCGGCGTGGAGGTGTCATTCACTGCGGTACGGCTCCTGCAAGGGGTGATGCGCAGCGTGTAGGGGGCTGCGGGCCTGGTTGGCGACCCTGCAATGTAGCCTAACGCGGCAGGCGGACCGGGACATCGGGATCCGCGTTCGCCGAAAGTCCGCCAGCGCTAGATCGCGCAGGAGGCAGCCCACGCGCGGAACTGCGTCAGTTCGGGCGACGGCCGCCGGTAGTCTTCGGGGGGCAGGACAAAATAATAGCTTTGCGCGCCCAGGTCCACGGTCAGGTCGAAGGGGGCCACCAGCCGGCCTTCGTCCAGTTCCTTTTGCACCAGGGGCTTTTGTGCGATGGCCACGCCGTAGCCCTCCAGCGCGGCCTCGTAGGCCAGCGCGGACGATTCATAGCGCAGGCCGCGCGTGACGTCGATGCCGGTCAGGCCGGCGGCTTGCAGCCATATTTCCCAATAGTCGGGGCGCGCCAGCGTATGCAGCAGGATCTCTCCCTTCAGATCGGCGGGCGTGCGCAGCCGCGCGCATTTGCCGGGCACGCAGACCGGCAGCAGTTCATTGACCATCAGCTTGTAGCTCACCAGGCCGCGCCAGCGGCCATCGCCCATGCAGATGCCGGCGTCGACTTCCTCGCGTTCGAAGTCCGGCGCGTCCACGGCCGTGTGCAGCTTGACGTCGATGTCGGGATATTGCCGGTGAAACCCCGACAGCCGGGGCAGCAGCCAGCGCATGGCGACGCTGTGCGGCGCCTTGATGACGAATTGGCGGCGGCGAGAGCGTTCGCCCAGTTCGGACGTGGCGCGCTGCATCCCGCCAAAGCAGCGCGAGATGTCGGCGTGATACGCCGCACCCATGGAGGTGAGCACGATGCGGCGGTGCTGGCGCAGGAACAGCTTGAGCCCCAGGTGTTCCTCCAGCAGACGAATCTGGCGGCTGATGGCGGCGGGCGTCACGCTGAGTTCCTCGGCCGCGCTGGTGATGCTGCCCAGGCGGCCGGCGACCTCGAAACAGCGCAGCGCGTTGAGCGGAGGCAGGGCGGTCATCGCGGCGGTTCAGTTAACAAAAAGTTAAGTGTGCCATAGATAAAGTCGTTTGAACCCCGCCGCGCGAACGCCCAAGATGGCACGGCCGCCCGACTTTGCGGCCAAGAACAGCCATAAGGGGAAATCCATGTTCAGAACGTTGGTTCGACGGATCGGAATTGCCGCCTTCTGCGGCGCCGCGGTGCTGGCCGGGACCGCTTCGGCGGCCGGCTATCCGCAGCGTCCCGTCAGCATCGTGGTGCCGACCACGCCGGGCGGCACCGCCGATATTCTTGCCCGGTTGATCGGCCCCCGGCTCGCGCAGCGCTGGGGGCAGGCCGTCGTGGTGGAGAACAAGCCGGGGGCGGGCACGCTCATCGGCGCCGACTACGTGGCCCGGGCCAAGCCCGATGGCTACACGCTGATGCTGACCTTCAATGAGCTGGCCACGCTGCCTGCCCTGAACCCCAATGCCAAGATCGATGTCGAGAACGGCCTCGCGCGCATCGGCAAGATCGGCAGCTTGCCCGTGCTGGTCCTGACCCGGCCGGGCATCGACGATGCCGACCTGTCCGCGCTGATCAAGCGTTTCCGCGCCGAGCCGGGCAAGTACACCTACGCCTCGAACGGCTCGGGATCGTCTCTTCAGCTGTTTACCGAAATCTTCAAGCGCGAGGCCCAGGTGGACGTGATGCACGTGCCGTATCGGGGCGCGCTGGAGGCCTCGATGGCGGCCATCGGCGGCGAGGTCGACCTGCTGGTGCAGTTTGCGTCGGGCAACGTCATCAATCATGTGAAGGGCGGAAAGCTCAAGGCCTATGCCCTGGCGTCGCCGCAGCGCCTGGAGGCCCTGCCCGACGTGCCGACCGCCGCCGAGGCCGGCCTGCCCGGGCTGCGCCTGGAAGCCTGGTATGGCCTGTTCGCGCCCGCCGGGCTGCCGGACGACATCAAGCAGAAGATCAACCGTGACCTGAATGAGGTCCTGGCCGAGCCCGCGATCCTGGAGCGCCTGAAGGGCATCAATCTGCAGGTGCAGCCGGGTTCGCCCGCGGATTTCGATACGTTCTTTCGCGCCGAATACGCCCGCTGGAGCGCGCTGATTCGCACCCTCGGCATCAAAAGCAGTGAATAAGACCACCGGAGCCATGCCTTGACCTACGATCCCAGCACCCACGCTGCCCTGACTTTTCATGACGCCCGCGCCGCGTTTGACGACCGCCGCGACACGCCCCGCGACTATCTGGAACGCTGCCTGGAAGTGATTGCCGCGCGGGAGGGCCAGCTCAAGGGCTGGGTCGTCCTGAACGAGGCGGGCGCCCGGGCCGCCGCCGACGCCAGCGCCCAGCGCTATCGTGACGGCCGGCCGCTGTCCGCCATCGACGGCATGCCCGTCGGCATCAAGGACTTGATCGAAACGCGCGACATGCCCACGCAGATGGGCTGCGCCGCTTTTGACGGCAACTTTCCCAAGAACGACAGCGCCGTGGTCCGTGCGCTGCGCGATGCCGGCGCGATCATCCTGGGCAAGACGGTCACCACGGCGCTGGGGTTTCTGGACCCCGGCCCGACGACCAATCCGTTCGATCCGCGGCGCACGCCGGGCGGATCGTCCAGCGGGTCGGCCGCCGTGGTGGGCGCCAACATGGTGCCAATGGCCATTGGTTCGCAACTGGTGGGGTCGGTATTGCGGCCGGCCAGCTACAACGCCAACTGGGCCTTGAAGCCGACGTTCGGTGCGCTCAATCGCGGCGAGCGATTGGGGCTGAGCCAGGCGCATATCGGCATCCATGCCAATTCCGTCGAAGACATGTGGACGGCGGCGGCGGAAATTGCCCTGCGGGCGGGCGGCGATCCTGGCCACCCCGGCCTCTATGGTCCGCTGCAGGCGCCCGCCGCACGCAAGCCGGCGCGGCTCGTTGCGCTGGAAACCGAGGGGTGGACACGCGCCGAACCGCAGGCCCGCGAGGCCTTCGAGGCCACCCTGGACGCGCTCTCGCGGCAAGGCGTGTCGATCATCCGGCGCGGCGATTCGGCGCTGGTCGATGCGCTGGAGCGCGCCATCTCGCAAGCCGCGCCCCTGTCGTTGCGGCTCATCTCTTGGGAACAGCGCTGGTCGCTGGCCAACCTGGTCGCCAATCACCCCGACACCCTCGGCCCAAGTCTGGTGCGGCAACTGGAAAGCGGGCGCGCCATGACGCTGGCGGACTACCGCGAATGCCTGCTGCTGCGCGAACATGCGCGCCAATGCCTGGCGGCCCTGGCCACGCAATGCGACGCGCTGGTCAGCCTGAATGCATGCGGCGCGGCGCCCATTGCGGCGGACATCCGCGACACCCGGTATCCGACGGGCGACGTCTCGTTTGCCTGCGCGTCGTCACTGTTGGGTGCACCCGCGATCAATGTGCCGTTGATGGCCGTCGATGGCCTGCCGCTGGGACTGCAGGTGATGGGATTGCCGCATGGCGACGCCGCGATCACCGGCATCGGCACCTGGATTTTCCAGGCGTTGCGGCATCCCGGCTGACCCGGCGCGCTGGGGCGTTCAGGCGTGCCCGGCGGCCGCGCTTTCAACTCGGCCCGCGTCAGGCGCTGTCGCAGCCCGGTGACGCGCCGCGTTGTCCAGGTCTGCAATCGGCGCCAGCAGTCCCCGGTCAAAGCCCTCGTGCGGCGCGCCCGCGCGCAGCCGGGCAGGCCAGTCGGCGTGCGTGAGCGCCCCGCGGCCCAGCGACACGAAATCCGCGTCCTGGCGCGCCAGCAGGGCCTCGGCCTGGCGCGGATCGTGCAGGGATCCGTTTGCCAGCACGGGTACCCGGACATGGCGGCGCGCCAATGCCGCAAGGCTCGCGCCGCTGTCGCCAAAGGCGGGTCGCCAGGCCTCGAACTCAGTGGTGTGCACGTAATCGATGGGCGCCGCGCCCAGCGCGCCGAAGATCCGCGCCGCGTCGTCCTGGCCGCCTTCCCACTTGTGCGTGAAGTCATTCACCTTGCCCTGCGAGGTGCGCACGCCGACCACGAAGGTTCCCGATGTCGATTGGCGCGCCGCCTGAATCACGTCCACCGTCAGCCGCAGCCGGTTCTCCAGACTGCCGCCGTAGCCGTCCTCGCGCCGATTCGTGTGGCGCGTAAGGAACTGGTCCAGCAGGTATCCGTTGGCGCCGTGTGTCTCGACGCCGTCAAACCCCGCTTCCTGCGCGCGGCGGGCCGCCTGCGCAAAGCCTTCGACCACCTCGCCGATGTCGTCCAGGTTCATCGCGTGCGGCATCCGGTACGGACCCTGGCCGCGATAGAAGGTCATCTGCTGCCCGGACGGCAACACGGCCGATGGGCCTTTTGTCCCGGGCCGATGCGGATTGCCTTGCGACAGCGCACCGGCGTGCATGAGCTGGGCAAAGATCCGCCCGCCTTGCGCATGCACGCGGTCCACTACGGGCCGCCACGCATCGCGCTGCGCGTCGTCGGCCAGGCCGGGCTGGAACAGGTAACCCTGGGCATGCGCCTTATCGGTGTAGATACCTTCGGTGATGACCAGCCCGAACCCGCCGCGCGCAAACGCTTCGTAGTAGCCCTCCATCTGCGCCGTGGCAAGGCCATCGGCGGTGGCGCTGACCCGAGTCATGGGCGCGACAGCCAGCCGGTTGGGCAGGTCCACGCTGCCCACCCGCAGCGACGTGAACAGGCCGGCGGGCGCGTTCTGCGCGTCCTGCCGTCGATCGGTAGCGGCGGTCATGTCAGCGGCCCTCCGTGGGGCGGACCGCGGCGATGGCCTCGATCTCGATCATCGCGGCCGGATCGTACAGCGCCTTGATCTCGGCAATCGTGTCGGCCGGGTAGGGCGCCGAAAAGAACTTGCGGCGCAGGGCAACCACGTCGTTGAAATGTCCCATGTCGGTCACGAAGATGGTGACCTTGATGACGTCCTCCAGGCGCGAGCCGCCGGCTTCCAGCGCGCGGCGCAGATTACTGAACGCCTGTTCGCCCTGCGCCAGAAATCCGCCTTCGACGATCTTCCCATCGTCGGCGGCGCCGGCCTGGCCCGAGATGAAAAGCAGATTGCCGAACTGGATGCCCTGCGACAGCAGGAAGGGCGCGTAGTTGTCGGGCTGGGTGATGACCTGTTTGAGCATGATGCGAATTCCTTCATCTATATCCGGACGGGGGTTGTCGGTTGGTGCGCCGCCCGGTGACTGAACTTTAGAATTCCGGCCTGGCCGTGACAAAGGTTCGTTTGTCAGCTATAAGACGAGAAAAATTCATCTATGTGAGCCCCGTCCATGCAACGCCGGTCCCTCCCGCTTTCCGCGCTGCGCGCCTTCGAGGCCGCCGCGCGCCTGGGCAGCTTCAAGGCCGCCGCCGAGGAACTTGCCGTCACCCCCACGGCCGTCAGCCATCAGATCCGCGCGCTGGAAGCGGGAACGGGCCTGGCGCTGTTCGATCGCCAGGTGCGCAAGGTGACGCTGACCGACACCGGGGCGCAGCTGTACCCGGTGCTGCGCGACGGCTTCGACAAATTCGAGGCGACACTGGCGCGCCTGACGCAGCAGCGCACGCGCGCGCAGGTCAGCATTTCCGCGACCAATGCGTTCACCGTGAAGTGGCTGGTGCCGCGCATGGCCGATTTCCGGCGCCGGCATCCGGATATCGATCTGCAGCTGCAGGCCAGCGACGACCTCGTCGACCTGCGCTCGTCCGCCGTCGACATCGCCATCCGCTATGGCCGGGGGCCGTACCCCGGGCTGGCGGTGCAGCCCTTGTTCACCGACCGGTTCGCACCGGTGGCCAATCCCCGCCTGGGCGTCGTCGCGCCCGACGATCTGGCGCGGGTGCCGCTGATCCGCTTTGACTGGAAGCGCGCGCAACCCGACAACCCGACGTGGGAGCGCTGGTTCGCGATCGCCGGGCGTCCGCTGCCGCCGGAAGCCGGGCAGTTGCGGTTCTCGGATGAAGGCCATGCGATACAGGCCGCGGTGGCCGGGCACGGGATCGCGTTGGTCAGCTTGGCGCTGGTGGATGATGAGTTGCGGGCGGGGCACCTGGTGCAACCGTTCGGGCCCGAGATCGACGGGCACACGTATCACCTGGCGATGTTCGCCGGGCGGGAGGCGTCGGGGGCGGTTCAGGCGGTGGCGGGGTGGCTGAAGGGGCAGGCAAACCCTGTCAGCCCATGATCCGGTTCCGGCCGGCCCGCTTGGCTTGATAGAGCTTGGCGTCAGCCTCGTGATACATCGCTTCCCAGGATTCGAAGCGATCCGTGTGCGCCACGCCCGCGCTGATCGTGACCGGCGCTTGGCCGCCCGGATCCCGCACGGCTTGCTCCACCGCGGCGCGCAGGCGTTCCGCGCAGCGCACGGCCTCGGGCAGATCGGTGTCCGGCAGGAAGATGCCGAATTCCTCGCCGCCGATGCGCCCGAGCACGTCGTGCTTACGCACCGCTTGCTCAAGAACCTTGGCCACTTGCGTGAGCACCTGGTCCCCGCTCTGGTGCCCATGCAGATCATTGATGCGCTTGAAATTGTCCACATCGCAGACGATGAGCGCCACCGGGGCGTGTCCGTTCGATTGGAGCGCGCGCACGCGTGTTTCGAAGCCGCGCCGGTTGTAGACGCCCGTCAGCCAATCCTTGTCGCCTTCCTTGCGGACCTCGTCAATGGCGTCGGCTGCAATTGCAACCAGCAGCGTGAGCGCCAGCGCAACGCTGAATACCGCTAGAGAAAGCTGCAACGTTTGCCAGAATGCGGAGTCGGCAAACGCAAGCGCGCCCTGTGGCGCCAGCCTGCCCATGCTCAGCAATGTGCGCGGAACAAAGTGCAGGCCGAAAAGCAGCACCACAAGGAAAAGCGCCTTGTCGATCGGGCGCTGACGCGAAGCGCGCCGCAGGCGCCACGCGGCATAGCAGAACAGCAATCCGAAGCCTGCATTCAGCACGTAAACGCGCACGAGCAGGTTGCGATCGACGTAGAAGAAGTACCAAAGCGCGGCCATGATCGCCGCGCCATAGAGGCCATACGCGGTCCAGGGCAGGCGAACGCGTGCGCGTTCAAGCACGCCCTGCACGACCAGGCAAGCCGCCGCCGTGTACAGAAAACCCGAAACCAGCGCGTTGAGCCCCGTGTCGCGGGGCAGGTACAGGACTTGTGAAATCGCTCCGAACGCAAACGTCGCGCAGCCTGCGGCGAGGTGCAGCAGGAAACGTTTGCGATGGAAGAAGAACCAGATGGCGAGGAAGGTAACGCCGAAGATCAATAGCAGCGCGGGTGCGATCAGCGACAGCGTTACTCGGACTTGCGAACCTGCCATCGGGTCCTCGGGTGACGTGGCGGCGCGGCCAGGACGCTCAGGTGGCCAGGAAGCGCGTGACCTCGTCCCAGTCGTTGGTCGACAGGGCGAGGTCCTCGTAGTCGTCAGCTTCCTCGTCGTAGCGCGACACACAGAAGCGCTGGCTCCGGCCGGATTCGCGATCGGCATAGTTGGCGTAGTCGACGTACACCTTCAGTCCACGCGCCTCGTTCGTGAATGAAGGCGCTGCATCGATATAGCTCGACGAGTCTGAATACCCTTCGAGAAGGGGCGGCAAGGTGGTGATGTCGAAGTCGGGGAACTCGCGACGCAGGCGATCAAGGTTCATATGAGAAGCATATTGAGGCTGGAAGCCTGACATTTTACGTTGCTCGCTGTCAGGCGCTCCGGCGTCCCCAATTTAATGCTTTGCACCCACCAGCACCGGCTTGTCGCGCCACCAATCCGGAAACGTCTTTGCCAGGTTCTCGACCTTGGGCACGTCATTGATCACGATGTACAGGCTGTTCGGATTGCGCACCAGATAATCCTGGTGATAGTCCTCGGCGGGATAGAACGCCTGCAGCGGTTCGATGGTGGTGGCCAGCGCTTTGGGATACACCCCTGTCTTGTTGAGCTGCGCGATGTACGCCTCGGCCACCTTGCGCTGGCTGTCATTGGCGGGAAAGACGGCGGACCGGTACTGCGTGCCGTGGTCGGGGCCCTGGCGGTTGAGCTGGGTGGGGTCATGCGCGACCGAAAAGTAGATCTGCAACAGCTGGCCATAGCTGATCTGCCGCGGATCGTAGGTGATTTCCACGGCTTCCGCGTGGCCGGTGCGGCCGCTGCCGACGGCGTTGTAGTTGGCCGTGCCGGCCTGCCCGCCCCAGAAGCAGCCGCCTGCGATGACGGCTTTTTCCTGCGTGGCGGTTGCCGCCGCACTGGCTGCCTGGTCCGCGGCAGGCGGCGGGATGATGAAGGCCCGTTCGGCGGCTGGCGTGGCGCTTGAAATGAGGAGGCCGCCGGCGGTGGCGAGCGCGGCGCAGAGCCGGCGCAGGGTGGGATGCTTGGACATGATGTCGGGTCCTTTCAGGAATGCAGATCGCGATCAGGCTTGCGGGGCGAAGATCATCGCCACGCCGTTCATGCAGTAGCGCAGGCCGGTGGGGCGCGGGCCGTCGTCGAACACGTGGCCCAGATGGCCGCCGCAGTTGGCGCAGTGGACGGCCGTGCGGACCATGCCGAAGCTGCGGTCGCGCGTTTCGCCGACGGCGCCGGGCAGGGGCTGCCAGAAGCTGGGCCAGCCCGTGCCGCTGTCGAACTTGGTCGAGGAGGAGAACAGGGGGTGTTCGCAGCCGGCGCAGGCGAAGGTGCCCTTGCGGTGTTCGTCGTTGAGCGGGCTGGAGTAGGGGCGCTCGGTGCCGTCGCGGCGCAGCACCTGATACTGCTCGCGCGTCAGGCGTTCGCGCCATTGCGCGTCCGTCAGCGTGTAGGGAAACGATGCCGTGGCCGAGGCGGCCTGCGCGCTGCCGCCGCGCGTGGCCAGCAAGGGGGCAAGGCCCGCGGCGGCGGCTGCCGCGCCGCCCAGCCCCAGGAAGTGTCTGCGTTTGAGGTTCATGGCGAATTCCGTGCGGGTTCGTTCAGGCGGGGACCGGTTCACGCGGTCCCCGCGCGGGTTTACTTCTGCATGCCGTCCTTGGACATGCCATCCTTGCCCATCGCGTCCCTGGACATTGAATTCCGGGACATGGAATCCTTGGACATCGAATTCTTGGACATCGAATCCTTCGATATGGAGTCCTTTGACATCGAATCCTTGGACATCGAGCCTTTCGACATGCCATCGCGAGACATCGAATCCTTCTTCATGCCGTCCTGGGACGGCGCCTCCTTGGACATGCCGCTCTTGCTCATGCCTTCCTTGTCCATGGTGTCGGCGGCGTGGGCGGCCGTGGCGCCAAGGGCCAGGCACAGGGACAGGGCGGCGGTGGTCAGTTTGCTCATGATGCGTTCCTTTGTTCAGGGGAAAAAAGAAGGGAATTCACCTAGCTTCCGCCGAACCAGTTGTAGCCCTGGTCCTCCCAGTAACCGCC
The DNA here is from genome assembly GCF_019091095.1 of Achromobacter sp. GbtcB20. NCBI lineage: Bacteria > Pseudomonadati > Pseudomonadota > Betaproteobacteria > Burkholderiales > Alcaligenaceae > Achromobacter > Achromobacter sp. GbtcB20. The sequence goes on from NZ_JAGXJZ010000010.1 coordinate 44,100, forward strand.
CGGGTAGGTGTTGGTGACGAAAATCGCCTGGATGTGCTTGGGGTTCTTGTAGCCAAGCTTCGTAGGCATGCGCAGCTTCATGGGGAAGCCGTACTCGGGGGGCAGCGTCCGGCCGTCGTAGGTCAGGGCCAAGATCGTCTGCGGATGCAGCGCGGTGGGCATGTCGATGCTGGTGTAGTAGTCGTCGGCGCACTTGAAGCCGACATACTTGGCCGACAGGTCGGCGCCGACGCGCTTCAAGAAATCCGCGAACGGCACGCCGCCCCATTTGCCGATGGCGCTCCACCCTTCGACGCAGATGTGCCGCGTGACCTGGTCCACCTGTGCCATCGCGCGCAGCTCGTCCAGCCGCCAGCGGCGTTTGTCGGCCACCAGGCCGGTGACTTCCAGCCGGAACGACGCCTCGTCCACCTGCGGCACCTCGTCGATGCCGTAAAAGGCATTGAAGGGAAACGGCCGGGTGATCATGGATTCCGGATAGGTCGGCGCCAGTTTGGCGGGATCGAAGATCCAGCCCTGCACGCGGTCGTTGAAGCGGGAGACGGCCGACAGCGCCTGTTCGACGCTCTCGTCGTCGGACAACGAGCAGCCCGACAGCATGGCCAGGCCGCCCAGTGTCAGGCCACGGCGCAGGAAGGCGCGGCGGGACGGCTGCTCGACGCGCCTGTCCAGCAGTTTTCCGGCTTCGCGCAGGATGGCCGGGGCGTCCAGGCCCGGCAGAAGGCGTCGTTTATCGGTCATGGCAGGCTCTCCCTATTTGCCGCGGATCATGGTGAGCAGGCTGCGGGGCACCAGCGCCACCATTGCCAGGTGCACGGCGACAAACCCGCCCAAAAGCGCCATTGCGAAAAAGTGCACGCGCCGCGCGGCCTCGTAGCCGCCCATCAGGTCGCGCAACAGGCCGAACTGCACGGACTTCCACAGCACCAGGCCGGACAACACCAGCACGGCGATGTCCACCATCACAAAGAGGTACGCCAGACGCTGCACCTGGTTGTAGCGGCGCGGGTCGGCGTGCGACAGCCGGCCCCGCAGCGCGGCCAGCAGGTCGCGGACGACGCCGCCCGGGCTGACGGGCAGGAATTTGCGCCACAGACGGCCGCTGGCGGCGTTCAACGCCAGATAGATGAGGCCATTGGCAACCAGCAGCCACATGCCGGCAAAGTGCCACTGCAAGGCCCCGCCCAGCCAGCCGCCCAACGTGATGCCGTTGGGAAAGGTGAAATCGAAAAAGGGCGCGGCGTTGTAGATGCGCCAGCCGCTCATGGCCATGATGACCACGGCAAGCGCGTTCAGCCAATGCGTCACCCGCAACCAGCGGGGGTGTATGGCCGGCTGAGGGGCGCCCGGCGCTTGTTCGATTGCAGGTGGAGCCATCATGGCGGTCTCCGGTGAATGTCGTTGGACGCATTCTTCCCCGGCGCCAATACCGAAGTCCTCACGCAAAGTTAAATTAAATGTGAACTTTGGCCCCCGCCGATTGGCGACAATAGGCGCATCGCTCATGTCCCAGGTTGCCCCATGGATACGCCCCGCCGCGTACTGATAGTTGAAGACGACGCCCACATTGCCGAACTGCTGCGGCTGCATCTGCGCGACGAGGGCTACGCGGTCGAGCATGCGGCCGACGGCAACGAGGGCATGCGCCTGCTTGAAGAAGGCGGCTGGGATGCGCTGGTGCTGGATCTGATGCTGCCGGGCATCGACGGCCTGGAAATCTGCAAGCGGGCACGCGCGATGGCGCGCTACACCCCCATCATCATCACCAGCGCGCGCTCCAGCGAGGTGCACCGCATCCTGGGACTGGAGCTGGGCGCGGACGACTACCTGGCCAAGCCGTTCTCGATGCTGGAACTGGTGGCGCGGGTGCGTGCGCTGTTGCGCCGCAGCGATGCCATCGAACGCAACGCGCGCCAGGAGGCCGGTAGCCTGTCCGTTCACGGCGTGTCGATCGACCCCATCGCCAGGACGGTGGACGTGGATGCGCGCCGGCTGGATCTCACGCCGCGCGAGTTCGACCTGCTGCACTTTTTTGCGCGGCATCCGGACAAGGTGTTCTCGCGCATGGACCTGCTGAACCAGGTGTGGGGCTACCAGCACGAAGGGTACGAGCACACGGTCAACACCCACATCAACCGGCTGCGCACCAAGATAGAAGCCGACCCGTCCGACCCGCAGCGCATCCTGACGGTCTGGGGCCGGGGCTACAAGTTCGCGGCCGCGCCGGGGGGACAGCCATGAAACGCTTCACCTTGACCCAACGCCTGTCGGGCGTGTTTGCGCTGCTCTTGCTTGCCTGCTGCGGCGCGTCCGCCTGGCTGCAGATCGCGGCCAACTCGCGGTATGAACAGGAGGTCGTGCAGCGGCTGTCCAGCGGACTGGCGCAGCACATCGCCGGTTCCACCGAACTGATGGACGCCAGCGGCTGGAAGCCGGGCGCGGTCCGCTCAATGTTCGACATGTTGATGACCGTGAATCCGGCAGTTGAGGTCTACCTGCTGTCGAGCGATGGCCGGATCGTGGGCGACGCCGCGCCGCCCGGGCAGATCAAGCGCGAACGCGTGGACCTCGGTCCGGTCAAGCGTCTGCTGGCCGGGGGGATGCTGCCCATCACGGGCGACGATCCGCGCAGCGCCGATGCGCAAAAGGTGTTCAGCGCCGCGCCCGTGCGCGTGGATGGGCGCGAACAGGGCTATGTGTACGTGGTGCTGCAGGGGCAGGCGCATGATGCGCTGGCGATGGATGTGTCGCGCAGTTCGGTGCTGCGCACCACGCTCTGGTCGATCGCGCTGGTGGCCTTGCTGGGATTGGTGGCGGGGCTGGCCGCGTTTGCGCTCATCACGCGGCCGCTGCGGGGGCTGACACGCGCGGTGCGCGCGTTCGAGGGCGACGACGGCCAGGCGCTGGCCGCGCTGGAGCAGCCGGGCGACGCGGCCGCCCGCAATGGCGACGAGATCGCGGTGCTGCGGCGCACGTTTGCGCAGATGGGGCGGCGCATCTCGGAACAGTGGCGGGAACTGACGCGCCAGGACCAGCAGCGCCGGGACCTGGTCGCCAATATTTCGCACGATCTGCGCACGCCGCTGACATCGCTGCACGGGTATCTGGAAACGCTGCGATTCAAGGACGAGACGCTTGCGCCGGCCGAGCGCCGCCGCTATCTGGACATCGCGCTGGCGCAAAGCCGCAAGGTGGGGCGGCTGGCGCAGGAGCTATTCGAACTGGCGCGGCTGGAGTCCGGACTGGTGCGCCTTGAGCCCGAGACGTTTTCGCTGCCTGAACTGGTGCAGGACGTGATGCAGAAATTTGAACTGGCCGCCGAGGCGCGCCAGCAGCGGCTGTCCACGGACATCGCGCAAGCGCTGCCGCCGGTGCGTGCGGACCTGGGCCTGATCGAGCGTGTGCTGACGAACCTGTTGGACAACGCGATCCGCCATAGCCCGCCGGGCGGCCGGATCGAATTGCAGCTGGGGCTGGCGCGCAACCGCGTGCGCGTGCAGGTCAGCGATTCCGGCGCAGGCATTCCGGACGAATTGCGCGCCGGACTATTCACGCGCGCCTCGGCGCTGAACCGGGGGCCTAGCGAGGGCGGCGGGTTGGGGCTGGTCATCGTGCAGCGCATCCTGCAACTGCACCAGAGCGAAATCCGGCTGGTCGACGACGCCGAGGGCGGGGCGGTGTTTCAGTTCGAACTGGCGGCGGCAACGCCCGCCTGAACGACATATCAGCCGGGCGCTTCGCCCGTCACGCGGTGGATGATGCCGCGCACCGCGTCCACCTCCAGCACATCGCCGGTGGTGACGTCTTGCAGGATGCCGTGGACGCTGACCACGGCGGGGATGCCAAATTCGCGCGCCACGATGGCCGCGTGCGACAGATAACCGCCGACTTCCATCACCACCGCGCCCGCGCGCAAAAAGAGGGGCGTCCACGCCGGGTCGGAAGACGCCGCGACCAGGATGCCGCCGGCCGGCATCGCTAGGCCCTCGTCAGGCGTGCGCGCCACGAACGCGCGCCCACGCACGCGGCCCCCGGCCACCGGCGTGCCGCGCCAGGCGTTCATTGCGCCGGCCGCAGGCGCGCGCGCTTCCTGTTCGCGGGCTTGCGGGGTGGCGCCGGCGTGTTCGATGATGACATCCAGGTCCGGCAGGGCCGACCAGGCCTGCAATTGCGCCCGCCGGGCCGTGGCGCGCCGGCCCAGCGCCGCCGCGCCGATCCGGCCGTCCGCCAGCGCGAAGATCTCGGCCGCATTCAGGTGGAAGACGTCTTCGGGCGCGGCCAGCCCGTGCGGACCGGCGGTGCGGCGACCCAGTTCCAGCGCGCTTCGGCGGGCCACGGCCAGATATGCCACGAGCACGCTGCGCGCCGCCTCGCGCTGGTTGCCTTCCAGGCGGGAGACGGCCAGCAGCTTGGCCGCCAGCGGCCGCTGCCAGAAGGGCAAGGCACGGCGCACGCGGCGCCATGCCGCTTGCGCGGCCTCGCGTTGCCGCGCGCGCAGGGCGGCCGGATCGGCGCCGATCAGGTTCAGCACACTATTCAGCAAATAGCCCGGCGCCTCGCGCCAACGCGGGTTGCGCAGGTAGGTTTCGTACACGGCGCGATGGCCGTAGCGCTCCAGGAATTCGGCAAAGGCCGTCTTGAAGGGGCTGACGCCTGGCAACGCCTCGGCCCACGCGGCGTCGTCGCGGTCCGGCGCGCGAAGCCAGGCAAGCGCCTGCGCGTCCTCGGCCGCCAGTTGGGCCAGCGTCATCAGCGCGTAGCCCTGCTGCGCGGTGACGCTGGGGTCGCCGCCTGCCATCAGGGCGGCGGTCAGCGCATGGCCTTCGCCGGGCACGGCTTTCTCGACCAGTTCCAGCAGCTTGGAAAGCGCGCCGCCCCCCGAGCCCTGCAAAAAGAACAGTTCATCCGCGGCCAGCACGGTTTCGAACTGCTGGCGCAAGCTGGCGCCCAGCTCGGAGTTTGACGCCGGCAAGGGCGCCCTGAGCCATTGCTGCGCGCGGGCCAGCAGCCGGGGCAGGTTGGCGGCGGCGTGACGGCGCAGGGGCGCGGCACGGCGAAGATAGCGCACGATGCGCAGGCCGTGCCGCACGCGCTGGCCCAGGGACAGCGGCGTCACGTGGATCTCGGGCTGTGCGCCGCCCAGCAGCGCGTTCATGTCGCGGGGCTTGACCCCCAGCGCGTCGTAGCCGACCCACTGGATGACCGAGGCATTGAGATAGGCGCGGCCACGCAGCAACGCGGCCAGCCGCACGCCGGGCAGGGATTCGTAGCCGCTCAGTTCGAATCCGCAGGTCAGCATGCGCTGGGCCATGACGCGCCCCGCATCCCATTCCATTGCCGACATCACCTTCGGCAACACTTCGCGCGTGTTGCCGCGCGACCAATAGTCGGGCTGGCCTTGCAATGCGGGATAGGTGTGGCGCGCCGACGCGGTGATGGGCCGGGCCTGCACGATCCAGAATCTCTCGCCGTCCCACGCCCACTCGATGTCGTAGCCGGCGCCGCTGTAGTCCAGCGCGCGGGCAGCGTCGCGTGCCATGTCGCCCAGCGTTTCGGCCTGGGTATCCGTCAGCACGGCCTGCGCGGCGCGCGCGTTGGACGTGTCGCTGCGCTGCGTTCCTCCGTTTGCGGCCGGCGTCGTGGCGAGGCGCTTGGCGCCGATGCGCCGCCGCGCGACGGGCCATGCCTGGCGCAGGTAATCCTCGCGCAGGTGGTAGGCGTCGCCGTCCGCCTCGCCGTTCACCAGCGACTCTCCCAACCCCCAGTTCGCGTGGATGACCATCTCGTCGTGGCGGCCCGTCGCGGGATCGATGGTGAAGGCGATGCCCGAGGCCTGCGCGTCGATCATCGGCATCACCACCACCGCCATGCCGTCCGCGCCGACCGCCGGCAGGCCAAGACGCTGACGGTAAGCCTGCGCCTGGGGCGTAAACAGCGAATCCCAGATGCGCCGCAGTGCCTGATGAACCGCCTCGGGCCCCCGCACGTTCAGGCACGACAAGTGGATGCCGGCAAACGAGGCGCGCGCGGAGTCCTCCTGCGGCGCGGACGAGCGCAGCGCCAGGGGACGATCCAGCCAGCCGCGTTCGCGCAAGGCCTCATGCAGCACGTCCAACACAGCGTCGGGCACGTCCCGGCCCGGCTGATGGGCGTGGCTGGCCTGGGCGGCCAGCACAAAGCCGTCCGGTACCGGCACGCCGAACTGCGCCAAGCGGCCCAGTTGCCAACCCTTGCCGCCCGCGGCTTGCGGACCGGATTCGGCCGCCGCCGCCCAGTCCAGCACCAGGGGGCTCATGCCGCGCTCCCGCCGACGCCGTCCACGAAAAGGGTGATGGCGGCGTCAAATTCCTGCTTGAGCGATGCGCCGGGCTGGTCCAGCCACCGCAGCAACGCGCCCAGGTAAAGAAACTGAAGGTGGTGCGCCAAGAGGTCCGCGTCCAGGTCGGACCGGGCCTGGTTGGCCGCTTGCGCGTCCTGGATCAACGTCGCGAACACACGCTGCAGGCCGCTGCGCGGATGGCGTTCGTCGTCGCGTCCGGTGGTCTGCATGCTGGCGAAGCGGTAGCGCAGGTAAGGGCCGAGATAGGCGCGGTGCGATTCGGACCAGTGTGCCGAGGCATGCAGCAGGCGCGTCAGCCGCGCGGCAAGCGTGGGCAACGCCTTCAGCGCCGGCCACAATTCGGCCAGGGACGCCGCCAGCTCGGCGTGAAAGCGGTGCGCCAGCAGCGCTTCCTTGACGGGAAAGTGGTTGTAGAGCGTGCCTTTGGACACGTCCGCCTGCGCGGCGATCTGCTCCATCGTGATCGCGTCGTACCCCAGGGCCTCGAAGAGCCGCCATGCCGTCTGCGTCAGATGATCCAGCGTCTGCTGGCGCTTGCGTTCGCGGCGGCCGGCGTCGGCCGCGTCGGCGGCGGGCGAAAGAAAAGAAGAGAAGGGCATGGCGGGTTCAATAATTAGACGACGTTGAAAATTATACGTCGTCTAATTATTTATGCAGGCCGTCGTTGCGAGGGGTCAGGCTGCCGCCGCGGCGGGCTCGGGTTTCACGCGTACCGCTCGCAGAACGCCGACCATCAGGCAGCCGATGCCGATAAGCGTCAATGGCGCTGGCATGGCGCCGCGGAGGATAAAGGCGTACGCCAGCGCGGCCAGCGTTTCAAACACGATGAGCTGACCGGCCAGCGCCGTGGGCAGGCGTTGGCTCGCTTCGTTCCAGCACAGCGTGCCCAGCCAGGACGCGAACAGCCCGATGGCGATCATGAGCCCCAGAAACACGTCGGGCCGCGGACCCAGCGGCATGTCGAAACGGCTGCCGGCGGCCGACATGCCGATCCACAGTAGCGCGTAGCCCGCCAGCGCCAGCGGCAGCGTGGCCACGCCCTGCGCGGTGGCCCACGTGCGAGGACTTCGGCCGGGATGGTCGCGCAGCCAGTCGGCGTTGCGCAGCGGATACCACGTCCAGCAGGCGACCGCGCCAAGCGCCAGCACGGCGCCGATCGCGTAGCGCGACAGGTCGGCGTCCGGCGCCTGGCGCAGCGCCTGCAGCTCCACCTGATTGACGCAGCCGATGCCGATCGCGATCAGGGCCAGCGACGGCGCCAGCCGCTTCCACGGCAGCCGCCCATCGCGCCGGGCGTTGCGCAGGTTGGCGCTGATGGCGATGACCACGGGCAGCGTGCCGATGATCATGGTCGGGACCGGGCCGCCGGCCCGCTGGATGGCGCTGGCCAGGCATAGGTAATACAGCAGGTTGCCGATGGCGGCGAGCTTGACCGCCTCGATCCAGTCACTGCGGGTCAGGCGGCGCAGGTTGCGGCGGTCCAGCCAGGCGAGCGGAAGGGCGATCAGGCCAAAGGCAAGATAGCGGGCCACGGATTGCAGGGCGGCGGGGTATTCCGGCAGCAGCAGCGGCCCGATGAAGACCAGCCCCCACATCAGGCCCGCGGCCAGGGCGTAAAGGGTTCCAGCCCACATACATTGCTCCAGGTCGTGAATGCGGGCAGTCTAGCCAGCGGCGCGGGGCAGGTCTTGTACGAGATTGCGGTGGGGGAACTAACCGTGCGTCACTAGGCGTGCGCCTGCCTTTGATAGCGCGCGGGGGTGACGCCGTAGCGCCGCGAGAACGCGCGGGTCAGATGGGCCTGGTCGGTCAGCCCGGCCGCGAGGGCGACCTGGGCAGGCGGCATGCCGGCGGCCAGCAGGCGCTTGGCTTCGTACAGCCGCAGCGCCATCAGCATCTGCTGCGGGGTGGCGTGATGGTGCGCCTGAAAGCTGCGCAGGAAATGGAAGGGGCTCAATCCGGCTTGCGCCGCCAGTTCGTCCAGCGTCAGACGCCGCGACAGGTTCGCGCGCAGGAACTCGATGACGTGGGCGAATCGCGGCGCGCCCTGGGCGGCGGCCGGGCGAGGCACGCGGGCATGCGGCCGGAACTGGACCAGCAGCGCGTGCAGCGCGCTGTCGAACGCCAGCGGCTCGGACGCGTGCCACAGCGTATCCAGCAAGGCTGTCACGCGTTGCGCTGCGGGGGCATCATGTCCCACCGCCGCGCCGAACCACCAGCCCGATTCCCCCGTGACCCGCGCGGCAACGTCCGGGTCGATGTAGACCATGCGGTAGCGCCAGCCGCCTTCCGTTTCGGCGCGCCCGGTGTGCAGCTCGTCCGGGTTCATCAGCACCAGCGAGCCGGACGGCGCCAGATGGTCGGCGCCGCGATAACGGAATCGTTCGACGCCGGATTCGATGGCGCCCAGTCCGAAGGCCTCGTGCGTATGCGGTTCGAACGCGTGACGGATGATGTGCGCGCGGTAGAGCTCGACGCCGGGCTGGTGGGCCGGCCGGCGAAATTGCGCGCGGTCATTGGGATGGTCGAACGCCGCCGGCACGCCCGTCATCGGGGGCGCGGCCATATCGGGAGGAGCGGCGTCGAGGGGTTGCATGCGTGGGATTTAAGCACGCCGTCACGGCGGGCCTCCACCCTGAGTCTTAGAGCCCCACGCCTTAGACCCCGCGCCTCAGACCCCAGGCCTCAATTCACAGGGCCGCCGTCCGACTCCTGCGGCATCTCCTGCGCGCGCGCCATCAGCAACTCGCGTTCGCGCGCGTTGCGCGTCATTGCCGCCGCGCGTTCGAATTCGGCCCGGGCTTCGGCGCCGCGGCCCAGTCTGGCCAGCAGATCGGCGCGCACGCTGGGCAGCCAGTGGTAGTTCGCCAGCGACGGCTCCGAAGCCAGTTGATCGACCAGGTCCAGCGCGGCCTGCGGGCCGAACGCCATGCCGATGGCGACCGCGCGGTTCAGTTCCACCACCGGCGACGGTGCAGCCTGGGCGAGCGCGTCGTACAGGGCCACGATGCGCGGCCAGTCGGTTTCCGCGGGCGTGCGGGCCTGGGCGTGGCAGGCGGCCAGCGCGGCCTGCAGCGCATAGGGACCGCGCGCGCCGCCCAGCGCATCGGCGCGCGCCAGCGCCGCCAGTCCGCGGCGGATCAGCAGCAGATCCCAGCGCCGCCGGTCCTGGTCCATCAACAGCACGGGCCGGCCCTGGCCATCGGTGCGCGCGTGCAGGCGAGATGCCTGCAATTCCATCAGCGCGACCAGGCCGTGCACTTCGCCTTCGGTCGGCGTCAGTTCGGCCAGGATACGCGCCAGGCGCAGCGCTTCGTCACACAGGCCCGGCCGCATCCAGTCGTCGCCCGAGGTCGCGGAATACCCCTCGTTGAAGATCAGGTAGATGACCTCCAGCACGGACGCCAGGCGCGGCGCGCGGTCGGCCGCCGACGGCACCTCGAACGGCACGTTGGCGGCCGACAGGGTGCGTTTGGCGCGCACGATGCGCTGCGCAATCGCCGATTCCGATGCCAGGAAGGCGCGCGCAATTTCCGCCGTGGTCAGCCCGCCCAGCAGGCGCAGTGTCAGCGCCACGCGCGCCTCGGTGGACAAGAGCGGATGGCAGGCCGTGAAGACCAGGCGCAGCAGGTCGTCGCCGATGTCGTCCTGGCGCGCCGCGTCCAGCGCGTCGACGAAGTTTGGCTCCACGTCGGCCTGCAACGCCTCGAGTTCATGGCCGATCTGCTCGTGCTTGCGGGTATGCAGCGCATCGAGCCGCAGCCGGTCGCGCGCACGGTTCTTCGCGGTGGTCATCAGCCATGCTCCGGGATTGTCCGGCACGCCCGTCTGGGGCCAGCGTTCCAGCGCGGCGACCAGCGCATCCTGCGCCAGTTCTTCGGCCAGTCCCACGTCGCGCACCAGGCGCGCCACGCCCGCGATGACGCTGGCGGATTCGATCCGCCAGACCGCTTCGATGGCGCGATGCGTGGCCGCGATCGTCATGCGCCGGCCGCGTCGCCGGGAACCATGTAGACGAGTTCCCAGATATGCCCGTCCAGGTCCTCGAACCCGTGCGCGTACATGAAACCGTGATCCTGCGGCGCCCGCGGCGCCGAGCCGCCCGCCGCCACGGCGCGCGCCACCAGGTCGTCGACCTCGGCCCGGCTCTCGCACGACAGGCAGACCAGCACTTCCGTCGTCTGGGTGGCATCGGCCACCGGCTTGCCGGTAAAGCCCTTGAAGAAGTCCTTCACCAGCAGCATGACGTACAGGTTGTCGCCAACGACCATGCACGCGCCCTGGTCGTTGGTGAAATCGGGATTGAAGCGGTAGCCCAGTTTCTTGAAGAATGCCTGGGACTTCTGCATGTCGCTGATGGGAAGGTTGACGAAGATCTGCTTGTGCATGGCGTGTCTCGCTGCAGTGGTCGGGGTGGGTTCGGGGGACTCAGAGGCTGGGGGCGGGCATCTGGCGGAAGCGCTCGACTTCCTGGCTGGGCTCGAAATCATCCAGTTCGAACACCTGGCGCACCTCGATTTCGCAGGGTTGGCCGGGGAAGGGCGACGGAAAACGCATCGCCCACTGCATCGCCTCTTCGCGCGAGCGCACCTGGATCATCGTGTAGCCGGCGATCAGTTCCTTGGTTTCGGCGAACGGGCCGTCGATCAGTTTGCGTTCGCCGCTTCCGTCATAGCGCACGCGCCAGCCCTTGGAGGTCGGCTGCAATCCGTTGGCATCCAGCAACACGCCCGCCTTGACCAAGGCTTCGTGATAGGTCGCCATCGAGGCGAGCAGGCTGTCGTCCGGCATCATGCCGGCTTCGCTATCGGGCGTGGCCCGGACGATGATCATGAATCGCATCTGAATCTCCTGGGTAGGCAAGGCCCGAGGGGGCGCTTGTACAGGTACGACGAACGTGGATGTCCCGGATCGACATCAACTTTGTAAATTCAGGGATAACCCCTAGCCGGCGGGTCGTCGCTGCCGTCCTAGCACCTCGTTACGAAGGTCCAGCCCTTGTTGCACGCGCCTCTCATACACTCGCTTCCGTCCCCAACCCTTTGAAGCACAACGATGAAAGTCCTGTTCAGTCTTGCCCTTGTCGCCACCCTGCTGACCGGCTGTGCCGTGTACACGCCGCAAGGTTCCGTGGTCGTCGATCCGCACGATGGCGGCGGCCGGGGCGGCTTCTGTCCGCCCGGACAGGCCAAGAAGGGCAATTGCTGATGCCGGCGCCGGCCCGCGCAAGGCGTTCGGGCCGGCCCTGCGTTACATGAAGCAGGGCCCCAGTTCCCTGACCTCGACCGTGGCCCACTGGGCGGCCGGACACTCGGCCGCCAGCGTCAGCGCTTCTTCGCGGGTCTCGCAGGTCAGAAGGAAGAATCCGCCGATCATTTCCTTGGCTTCGGCGTAGGGACCGTCCATCAGCTGGCGTTCGCCGTCGCGGATGCTCAGCCGAACGCCTTCGGCATCGGACTTCAGGGACTCGGCGCGTGTCAGCAGGCCGCGCGATTGCAGGGATTCGGCGTATTGCACCATTTGCGCGTAGGCCTCACGGCCTTCGTCGGGCGTGCGCTGGGCGCGTTGGCCCACCGGTTCTACGATCAGCAGCAGGAAAGGCATGGGGACTCCCAGAGCAAACGGCAGACGCCGCGAACGGCGGGGCTGCTAGGTTACCGCCGGCCCCGCGCGCGCGCCATGGCGGCGGGGGGCTCAGTCTTCCTGGAAGATCGATTCGATCGAGGCCTGAAAAACCCGCGCGATGGCGAAGGCGAGCGGCAGGCTCGGATCGTATCGCCCCGTCTCGATAGCGTTGACGGTCTGGCGCGAGACGTCCAGCCGCTCGGCCAGGGCCGACTGACTCCAGCCGCGTTCGGCGCGCAATTCGCGGATGCGGTTTTTCATCGATGGCGCAGCGTGTCGACGATGGTGGTAAACGCCCAGACCCCGCCCATCAGCGGCCAGACCACAAACATGCTCAGTTTGGGAAAGCCCGCGATCTCCAGAAAGCCATACGTGAATGTGACCCCCGCCGTGACGGCAGCGGCGATTGCCAGGTGTTCCAGCGTGGTCTTGCGGATGAATTCGTCGGACCGGCGAACGGCGCGGACCACGGCGCGCAGCGCCAGCAGGAACGCCAGCATGGGGGTCAGCAGCACGACGGTGCGCAGCATGCCGGACGGCATGTCCAGACTGAGCCAAAGCGCGGCCGCCAGCAGCACGACATAGAGCGCCAGCGCGATGCCCAGCTCCTTGAAATAACGGCGCTTGGCCTGGTGTTGATTCATGAAAATCCCTTGTGGATGTAAAGCGTGCTTGACATTCTGGCGGGGCGCGGGTGGGGTGTCAAGTGTCCTTTACATCAAGCGTCCCTTACATCGCTCGTCCTTCACGTCGTCCGAGAACGGCGGCGGGCCAATAAAAAAACCGGCTTGCGCCGGTTTCTAAAAAAGGGATCGCTGACGCGATCAAGACTGGGCCGGCGCGGCGGACGCCGGCGCCTTCGCGGCATTCCCGGCGGGCTTTGCGTTCGGGGCCGACGTCTTGCCGCCCGCCGTCTTGGCGACCGGCGTTGCTGCGTTCACCGCGGGCGCGGCGGCCTGGGGCGTTTCGGCCGGTTTGCCTGCGACAGGCGCCTGAGGGGCGGCGGCGGTCTTGGCCTGGGGCGGCGCGATGTCCATGATCAGCTCGACCCGGCGGTTGGCGGCACGGCCGGCGGCCGTGTCGTTGGACTCGATCGGGCGCGTCTCTGCGTAGCCCACCGCGCGCAGCCGTTGCGGCGCCACGCCGTCGCGCACCAGTTCGCGCAACACGCTGGTCGCGCGGCTGCTGGACAGTTCCCAGTTCGAGGCGAACTGCTTGGTCAGGATGGGCACCGGGTCGCTGTGGCCTTCGACCGACACCTGGTAGTCGTTCTTGTTGAGGATGCCGGCCAGGCGCTTGATCACGTTCAGGCCCTCGTTGCTGAGGGTGGCCTGGCCCGAGGCGAACAGCAGCTCGTTGCTGATGCGAAAGCTGACCGACTGTTCATTGACGATCACATCCACCGAATTGCCCAGGTCCGCCAGGCCGAGCGATTCCTTGGACGGGGCGGTCAGCGGCTTGGCGGCCTCGGCCACCACGACCTCGTCATCGGCCGGGGCGGGCGCGGCTGCCGCGGTGGCCGTGGCGGCTGCGGGCGCTTCGGTCCAGCTGGCCGGGATCTGCACGGTCTCGAACTCGGCATACTCGCCGTCGTACTTGGGCAAGCCGCTTGCGGCCAGCGTGCCCACCAGCTCCACGGGCGCTTCGGACTTGGCGTAGCCGCCGCCGTTCAGTGCAACCGCCAGCATCACAACCAGCATCGCCAGCAGCAGCGTGATGAGGTCAAGGTAGCTCAGCAGCCAGTTCTCGGAATCCTGCTCGACGGCATCCTCGACGTGCCAGCGCGCATAGCGGTCCTGGCGATCGCTGTCGCTGGGCCGCCAGCCGCTGGCGGCGGCCGCCTTTTGCGCGCGCAGCTGCGCCTGGCGGGCCTGCTCGATCCGCTGCGCAAGGGAAGGGGAAATCAGGCTCATTGACGCGCGGCAGCGGGACGGGCGATGGACACGGGGGCGGCGGACGTGGCGCGGGGGGCGGTTGCAGCCGGCTTGACCTGGCCTTCGGTCTTGGCCTTGGTCTTGGGCTTGGCGTCGGCACCGCCGTCATAGATTTCGTCCTCGACGTGCATGACGAAGGAATTCAGGGTCTCGCGCACCATGGCCGGACCGCGCTTCTCGCACATCATCGAGATGCCTTGCAGCACCATGTTCATGGACTCGACGCGGCGCGCCGTGCGGCGTTCCAGCTTCAGCGCGATCGGCTTGCAGACCAGGTTGGCCAGCAGGATGCCGTAGAACGTGGTCATCAGGCCGATGGCCAGTTGCTGGCCGATGGTCTGCATGCTGCCGTCGCCCAGGACGCCCATCAGGTTGATCAGGCCGACCAGCGTGCCCAGCATCCCGAAGGCCGGGGCAAAGGTGGCCATCACGCGGAACATCTGGGCTTCGGCCTGTTCGCGGGCGCGCAGGCGGGCCACGCGCCACTTCAGGAGTTCGATGATCTGGTCTTCGGGCGTGTTGTCGATGATCAGCTGCACGCCCGTGCGCAGGAAGGGGTTCGACACCTTCTTGAGCTCGTGCTCGACCTTATGCACGTCGGCGTTCATCCAGAGCTGCGCCATCGACACCAGCTCCTCGATGTCGCGCTGCTGGTCGTGCTGGTCGTTGCGGAACACCGTGCGCACCAGCTTGAAGACGCGCACGACTTCCTGCAGCGGGTAGGCGATGAACAGCGCGGCGCAGGTGCCGCCCAGCACGATCGCCAGGCCGGGCAGGTTGAAATACATGCTGGCGTCGTTGGCGGACAGCGCCACGACGATGATGAGCGTGAGCAGGCCGACAACGGCGCCGATGACGGTAGACGGATTCATGGATCTTGCCCGAGAACATGGCATTCCACGCGCGGAAAGCCGGATTGTCGGGAATTCTAGCCAGCGAACGCCCCGATCAATTGGCCGGAAAGCGGGGCGAAATAGGCGGTAAGCGCCGGCTTAATCCGCCAGTCAGGCGGGCGATTTGCTTGCGGCGCTCTGGCGGCCGTCCGACTAGCCGAACGCAGCCGCCGGGCGCAAAACGGGGACGGTCTACGGCTTGGCCACGGCGTCCTGCTGTGCCAGCCATTCCTCGCGGGTGATCTCCCAGATCTCGGCCAGATGGCGGCCGCTGACGAAGCCGCGCTCTTCCGTGCCCACCAGCCGCATGCCGCTGCGCGCCGAGATCCGCCGCGAGGCCGTGTTGGCGATGGCCTTGGGCGCGCGCAGAACGGTTTTGCCCAGCACGCCGAACCAGTAGGCGGTGACGGCGGCGCTGGCTTCGGTCATGTAACCGCGCCCCTGGTGGGCAGGGTCCAGCCAGAAGCCGCGGTTGTTGTCAGGGTCATCCTCCATCAGGCTGACGACGCCGATCAGCTCGTCCGGCAGCGCGCGCGTGCGGATCGACCAATGCCACTGCGATCCGCGGCGCATGGCCGGCAGCGCGGCGTTCAACAGAAACTGGCGTGCCCCGTCGGCCGGGTAAGGCCAGGGCACCTTGTCGGCCAGAAAGCGCACGACCTCCCAATGGGCAAATGTGCGCTGGATGGCGTGGGCGTCGTCCAGGGACAGGGGGCGCAGCACCAGGCGGTCGGTCAGGAGTTCGGCGGGCGGCAGGGCGTCTGGCATGGCGGGCAGAGGGGGGCGGACGAGAAGATCAAGCGGATATGTATATCATGGGCGGATTCTGGCGGTCGAAGGCCTGGCTTGGCCTTGTCGACCGTGGCATTGGAGAGAACATGAACAACCCCAACGAAAACGTCAGCATGGCGCTTTTCTGCGACTTCGAGAACGTGGCGCTGGGTGTGCGCGACACCAAATTCCAGAAGTTCGACATCCGGCCGGTGCTCGAGCGCTTGCTGCTCAAGGGCAGCATCGTCGTCAAGAAGGCCTATTGCGACTGGGAGCGCTACAAGGAATTCAAGGCGCCCATGCACGAGGCCAATTTCGAACTGATCGAAATCCCGCACGTGCGGCAGTCGGGCAAGAACTCGGCCGACATCCGCCTGGTCGTGGACGCGCTGGACTTCTGCTACACCAAGTCCCACGTCAACACCTTCGTCATCATCAGCGGCGACTCCGATTTTTCGCCGCTGGTGTCCAAGCTGCGCGAGAACAACAAGAAGGTCATCGGCGTGGGCGTCAAGCAGTCCACGTCGGACCTGCTCATCGCCAACTGCGACGAATTCATCTTCTATGACGATCTGGCCCGTGAAGGCCAGCGTACCGCCGAGGCACGGCGCGACACCCGGGGCGCCAGCGCCCAGCGCCGCTCGCCCGACGAGGAGCGCCGCCGCAAGGAAGAGCAGGACGCGCGCAAGACGCGCGCCGTCGAGATGGTGGTCGAGACCTTCGAGGCGCTGATGGCCGAACGCGGCGACAGCGGCAAGATCTGGGCGTCGGCCCTGAAAGACGCCTTGAAACGCCGCAAGCCGGATTTCAACGAGTCCTACTATGGCTTTCGCGCGTTCGGCAACCTGCTGGAAGAAGCGCAGTCGCGCGGCTTTCTGGAGGTCGGCCGCGAAGAGAAGTCCGGCACGTACGTGTATCGCGACAGCACGGGCGACGCGCCTTCGATCCGGGGCGGTCAGGCGCACGGCGCCGGGCCGGCCGACGTTGTGACCGATAACGGGGAAACGCCGGCCGCGGGCGGACGCAATGCCCGCAAGTCGCGCGGCGGCCGCAAGGCCGAGGGCGGCCGCGCGGCCGGCTCGCAGGGCGAAAGCGCCGATCGGGACGAGACCGGGGCAGCGCCCGAGGCGCTTGCCGAAGGCGCGGATGCCTGGAAGCAGCCCGACGCGCCGCAGCAGACCGAAGGCGGCACGGAGGTGGACGTGTCGCAGGCGCCAGGTCAGGGGGCGGGCGCAGCGCCTGGGGAAGAATCCCCGCAGGCGCGCCATGCCGGACAGAAGGACAACGCGCGGCAAGGACGTTCGGGCCGCCGGGGTCGCGGCGCAAGAGGCAGCGACGACGCGCGGCAATCGGCTCAGCCCGGGCACGCCGAAGCGGGCTCCGCGCTGCAAGGTTCGGCTGAAGCGCGTGGGGCATCCGCGGTGACGGAATCGTCCGGCGGGCAGGCTGCGCCTGAAAACCAAGCGGCCTCGGAAGGGCAGGCTGCGGTGGAAGGACAGGCTCCCAAAGGGAGGCCAGCTGCCGACACGGCCCCTCCCTTGATGCGGCCGATGCCCCCCCTGCCGCAATCGGCGCTTGTCTCTGGCCCGCCGCCCGTCGTGAACGTTTCCGAATGGATGTTCGTTGCGCCGCCCGCCAAAACGGAACGCGAACGCCGGGGCGAGGCCTCGGATCCCTTCGCCGGAGCGCGCCGAGGAACCGCCGGGTCCGCTTCCGAAGCTGCTTCGGACGCCACTTCGGATGCCGCTTCGGACGCCGCGCCCGCCAAGCCCGCCACGAAATCCGCGGCCAAGTCCACTGCCAAACCCGCCCGGGGCGCCCGCAAGACGGCGTCCAAGACGGAGGCGGCGGCCGAGACGCAGGGAACGCCCGAGCGCCCGAACACCTCGGCCCCGGCGCAGTCCGCCCAGCCGGCGCCGTCATCGGCACCTGCCGCCGACATCGGCGCCGACACTGCTGCCCCTGCCAAGCCGGCGCGCAAAACGGCTCGCAAGACCGCGCCGCGCAAGGCCGCAAAGAAGGCCGATTCGGCCTGACCGCAGGGACATCCCGGACCGCCGCCCGCCACGCTTGGCTCCTATTCCAAATGCAACCCGTTCTGGTCAGCTCCTGCCTTCTTGGAAACCCCGTGCGCTACGACGGTCGCGGGGTGCCGCAAGGCGGTGCAGTCCTGACCCGCTGGCTGGCAGAAGGGCGTGTCGTGGCGGTCTGTCCCGAAGTGGCCGGCGGCATGCCGATCCCCCGGCCCCCGGCGGAAATCGAGCCGGGCAGGGACGCGGCCTCGGTGCTGGCGGGCCACGCGCGCGTTGTCGCCGTGACGGGCGACGACGTGACGGCGCCGTTCGTGCACGGGGCGCGCGAGGCGTTGGCAGCCGCGCAGGCCGAGGGCATCCGCATCGCCGTGCTGAAAGAGGGCAGTCCGTCCTGTGGAAGCGGCTACGTCTACGACGGCCACTTTGCAGGCCGCCGGCAGCCCGGCGTGGGCGTCACAGCGCAATTGCTGCGCGGTGCAGGCTTGTACGTCTTCAGCGAACACCAATGGGCTGAAGCGGCGGCGTTCCTGGCCGAACTGGAGGCAGGCGATGCTTGCTGAGGTAGGCGACTGGCTGGTGCTGGCTGGGGTAGCCGGATGCGGCTACCTGGCCTGGAAGGGCATCGTTCGCACCCATCGCGGCGTCGCGTTTGCCCGCGTGGCCGCGATGGCAAGCCTGATCCTGTCCGCCGTCTTCTTTTACGCGTGGTACGCGCAGTACTTGCGCTGGGAGTTCAACGAACTGGGCCGCTACTACGATCCGATCGAACAGGTCGTCTATACGGACTCGGGATTCGTCTGGGTGCTGCCGGCGGGTGTGCTCCTGGCCGTCGGCTTGATATTTGCCTGGCGCGGTTGGCGCCGATAAAGCGTGCCCTTCGAGCGCGCCGGCCGATAACCCCGACACCGCGCCTGTCAGTTTGCGCGATATCCGCGGCTGGTCATGCAAGAGTCCAGTGCGCGGTTGTAGGTGTCCACCATGATCTGGGTGGTCCATTGGGTGATGGTGGCGGGATCGTAACCGCTCTGGTTCATGGCCCAACGCTGGCAGTCCGTGGTGGCGTTCGCCTGGGCGGCATTGACCGGGGGCGCGGACTCGTATTGCACCGGCGCGTACTGCGGGACCGGCGTGGAATACGCAACCGGCGGCGCTTCGTAAACCGGGGCGGTGTAGACCGGCGCGGCTTCATAGACCGTCGTGCCATATACGGGCGCGGCATACAGCGGCGGGCTGGTATAGCCGACCCCAGAGGAATAAACCCCGGTCTGCACGTAGGAAGGCCCTGAATTGGCTGCCAGCAGCAGCCCGATCGACGCCAGCGCAACCGCGCCGCCAATCCACCAGCCGCTGGAACTGCTGCCACCGCCGCCGTGATGGTGGTAGCCGCCACCATGACCGCCGCCGTAGCCACCACCATAACCGCCCCAATTCCCGCCACGCCCGCCAGCCATTGCTGGGGCGCTGGCAACCGCCAGCGCCAATCCCACAACAACCGCCCGGCCCACAAACCGCTTCATGATCTTGCTCCAAGGCCGTCCGGCATGGGCAGATTGCCATCAGGCCGGACGATAGGCGTACTGTACTGCGCCGGCGCCTCGGCGGTATGTCCCGAATCGCTACGGGAATTTCAACTGATTTCAGGCCTGTGACGGCGGCACGGCTGCAAGCCGAAATGGCCAGCGTGCGGCCAGTCTGCGTCGCCTTCGGTAGCGGAAAGCAGGGATCGGTAGTACTTTTCCGCGATGATCACGGCACTACCCGATTCGGCACCGCAGGACAAGCGTCTCACCAAGGGTGAACGCACGCGGCGGCAACTGTTGACCGTGGCCGCAGCGGAATTCGCCGAGCGGGGATTCCAGCACACCCGCGTCAGCGATATCGTCGCCCGCGCCGGGGTGACCCAGCCCGTGTTTTATCAATACTTCACCAGCAAGCAGGCCGCCTATGACGAGCTGGTGGGCCTGTTTGCCCAACGGCTCCGCCAGGCCATCAGCCAGGCCCGCCTGCCCGGCGACCTCGAAGGCGCGGCACTCGCCGCGCGCATCCGGCAAGGCATCGGCACATTGCTTGCCATCTTGCAGGAAGACCCCAACCTCACGCGAATCGGCTTTTTCCAGGCCGACGCCGCCGAAGCGCTCAAGGACGAACTGGTGGCCCTGATCGCCGACAACGTCCGCTCGGAGCAGCAGGCAGGCCTGTTCCGCCCGGAAATCTCGCCCGAGTGGTTCGGCCAGTCCCTCATGGGCATCATCGAACGCTTCACCCGCCAGCTCCCCGACGCCGCCACGCAGAAAGCGCTGGCCGAGTTCATGACGGATCTGCTGCTGGACGGGATGCGCAGAAGGTGAGTCTCGCGGGGTTTACTCCACCCGAGCCCCCGACGCCGCCACCACCTTCCCGGCCGCTTCAAAATCCGCGTTCAGCAATTCCTGAAACTGCGCCGCCGACTTCGCTTCGGCTTCGACGCCCAGCGAGGCCAGGCGGGCCTGCACCTTGGGGTCGGCCAGCACCTTGTTCACGGCGGTGTTGATCTGGTCGCGGTCGGCGGTGGAGATGCCGGCCGGGGCCAGCAGGCCGAGCCAGGAGTCGAAGGCGTAGCCGGGCAGGCCGCTTTCGGCCACGGTGGGCAGGTCGGGGGCAAAGCGTGAGCGGGTTTTGCCGGTGTAGGCCAGGAACGTGACGCGCGGGTCGTTGCGGTAGGCGGTGACGCCGATGGTGGCGGCGGTGACCGCCTGGACGCGGCCGGCCAGCAGTTCGGTCACGGCGTCGCCCGTGGACTTCATGGGGATGTGCTGCATCTGCGCGCCGGCGGCGGTCAGGAACGACGCCATGCCCAGGTGCGAGGCACTGCCGTTGCCTGCGGACGCGTAGTCGTAGGCGCCGGGCTTGGCCTTGACGGCCTGGATGAATTCGGCCGTGTTCCTGGCGTTCAGCGACGCGGACGCAAGGATGATGTAGCCGGTGTTGCCGATGTAGGCGACGCCGGTGAAGTCCTTGCCGGGGTCGTAGCTGAGGTTCTTGTACAGATATCCGGCGATGTTGTGGCTGGCGGCGGCCAGGACCAGGGTGTTGCCGTCGGGCTTGGCGCGGGCGACCTGGGCGGTGCCCACGGTGCCGCCGGCGCCGGCGCGGTTTTCAATCACGATCGAGGCGTCCAGGGCCTTGCCCAGTTCATCGCCGATGGCGCGAGCGATGGTGTCCTGGACCGCGCCGGTGCCGTAGGGCACGACGATGCGGATAACGCGTTGATCGGCGAACGCGGCGCCCATGCCGGCGGCGGTCAGGGCAAGAGCGAGCAGGGTGTTGCGGCGTGCGGCTTGGAATCGTGAGGTCATGAAGCGGACTCTTGGTTGGGCGCACCGCTCGGATTGCGGCGCGGGTAGGACGGCGTTGGACTCTAATCAATGGCTCCGCCCGCACCAACGAATTAATCGCCGCTTGTTTATTGCTTGCGGCGATAAAGCCGCCGCCAAAGGGGACAGACCATGGGCTTTATCATGTGCCAGTGACCAAGCCGCGACTCCGGTCGCCGGCGCTTTTTTTTTGCCCTGGCATCCATGCCCTGATCGCAGAGGAGATTTATTAGTGGTTCGATCCGCAACGACAGCATCGCACTCCCTTCCGACCCGCCATCATGCCGCCGTCTCCTGGCGGCGCAGACGGGAAAGGCCATGGCTGGCGGCCTGGCTGCTTGCGGCGATGCTCAGTTGCTTGTCGTTCCTGTGGCAGGCCCCGGCGGTGGCCGCGTTCCCGCTGCTGCCGGCTGCGTCGGCGCAGGAGCCGGCAGCCACGCCTTCGACCCTGACCCCCGCCGCGTTGGCGGATCTGCTGGACAACCCCGAAGCCCGCCAGGCCCTGATCGACCAGCTTCGGTCGCAGGCGGCAGGAGACAAACAGGCGCCGGCCGGCAACGCGCCATCGCGCGCGGCGCCCGCCAAGCCCGTTGCCGCCACGCCGGCCGAACCCAGCCTGCAAGAGCGCATGGCCGACGGCGTCCAGCGTTTCCTGACCAGCATTGCGGCCGACATGGGGCAGGGTGCCGACGACCTGCGCGCGCTGGCGTCGGGCCAGAACCTGCGCATGGACAGCGGCCAGGCGCGTAGCGCCTTGCTGCCGCTGGCGATGGCCGCCATCGCCACCATCATCGCCTTCATCCTGCTGCGCATGATCGCCATGCGCATCTATACGCGGATCGACCATTGGGTTGCCGAGCAGGGTTGCGAAACCGGCACGCCCCCCGCGCGCGGCAAGCCGGCGTCCATGAAGGTGCTGGCGCGCCGCGCGGGCGCGATCATCGGCGCGCTGGCCATCGACGTGGCCGTCGTCCTGCTGGCCGCCATGGCGGGCGGCGCGGCGGCGCTTTGGACCACGCCGGGGCGCGGCACGCTGGACGGGCTGGCCTCGCTGTTTCTGCAGGCATTTGTGGCGGTGGAGATCGTCAAGGTGCTGATCCGCACGGTGTTCGCCGTGCGCCATCCGCATCTGCGCCTGTTGCCGATGTCTGACGAACTGGCCAAGTACTGGAACGCGTGGCTCGTGCGCATCGTGGCGGCGGCCGGTTACGGCACGCTGGTGGTCGGTCCCGTGATGGCGGCGGCGCTGTCGCCCGCATTGGGACGGCTGACGACCATGCTGATCATGCTGGCGGTGTACATCTACGCCGTGCGCGTCATCTGGCAGAACCGGCACGCCGTTCGTGAACGCCTGGACCGCCGCGCGGCTGGCGCCGCCACCTTCATGGGATCGCGCCTGCGCCTGCTGTCGCGCATCTGGCACGTGCTGGGCATCGTCTACTTCACCATCCTGCTGGTAGTCAGCCAGGTCGACCCGACGGACGCGTTGCCCTTCATGGCCCGCGCCACGGCGCAGACGCTGCTGGTCATCGGCGTGGGCAGCCTGCTGATCCTGCTGCTCAATGCCATGCTGTCCAAGCCGATCCGCCTGTCGGACGACCTGCGCCGGCGGCTGCCGCTGCTGGAAGCGCGCGTCAACGCCTACGTGCCGGCCGCGCTGAAGGTGGTGGGCTGGATCATCCGCATCATCATCGTGCTGCTGATCCTGGACGCGTGGCGGGCCTTTGACCTGTCGCGCTGGCTGGCGTCGGACGCCGGCGCCGCCGCGATCAAGGTGGTGCTGAACATCGTCATCGTCCTCCTGATTGCCATGCTGGCGTGGACGGTGATCGCCAGCATCATCGAGCACCGCCTGAGCCAGAGCGAAGAGCGGGGCATGCCCAGCGCGCGCGAGCGCACGCTGCTGGCGCTGTTCCGCAACGCCGCGCTGATCGTCATCGTGACGATGACGCTGATGGTGCTGCTCTCGCAGATCGGCATCGACGTCGGTCCGCTGATCGCGGGCGCCGGCGTGGTGGGCCTGGCCATCGGTTTTGGCGCGCAGAAGCTGGTACAGGACATCATCACCGGGGTTTTCATCCAGCTTGAGAACGGGATGAACGAGAACGACGTGGTGCAGGTGGCAGGCGTTTTCGGCACGGTCGAGAAGATGACCATCCGCTCGGTCGGCATCCGCACGCTGGACGGCGGCTACCATCTGGTGCCGTTCTCGTCGGTGGACGTGGTGGCCAACCACATGCGTGACTTCTCGTATCACCTGGGCGAATACACCATTGCGCACCGCGAAAGCGTGGACGACGCGATCGAGCATCTGCGCGCGGCCTTCGCCGAACTGATGACGGATTCGGTGCTGGGACCGGAGATCCTGGAAGAAATGACCGTGGCGGGCGTCACGGCGGTCAACGACAAGGGCGTGACCATCCGCATCCTCATCAAGACCACCCCCGGCATGCAGTGGGCGGTGCAGCGCGGCTACAACCGGCTGCTCAAGAAGCACTTCGACGCCGCCGGCATCGAGCTGCCGTACCCGCACACGGTGGTGTATTTCGGGCAGGACAAGCGCGGCTTTGCGCCGCCCGCCAACGTGCACCTGCAGGCCGAACGGCCCGACGAGGGCGGGGACGCGCGCGCCGCGGGCCATACGCGCCGCCGCTTGAAGCCGGAAGCGGCCAACGCCGATTCGGCAGAGGTGCTGGGCAACGAACTGGAGGCCCGCGAAGAGGCCGAAGCCGATCCCGCGCGCACGGAGCCGGCGCGCAGCTGAGGCCACCGAACGGCGATCGCGGCACGGGCAACGACACCTCTGGCGGGTGCCGTTGCCCGTGTATCACGCCGCCGCGTCGTCGGCGGATTCCAGCCGCAGCGCGCGTGCCGCCGTCAGCGTATAGCAGCCGCGCCGCACCTTGCCGATCTGCAGGGGGCCGCCCCAGTCGGCCAGGCGGCGTTGCAACAGCAGCAGGCGCACGCCCAGGTTGTCCTGGATGTCGGGCAGGCCGAGCGAGCTGCCCGCCAGCCGCAATTGCCGCGTCGAAAAGTCCCAGCGCCCCGTGCGCTGGGCGTCGTTGGCGATCTTCCAGAGGATGGCGCCTGCCACGCCCTTGATGAGGTACTGGTCGTCGATGAAGATCGTGCCATCGCGGGGAAAGTAGCGCAGATGCAGGGCAGGCGCCGTATTCCTGCCTGCGCCCGGGTCTCCCTTCGCGAATGCGTGCCCGGGCGGAACGGCGCGGTGCTGCGTCGGCATGGGCGGCGCCGCGTCCAGTTCCGCGCGTTGCAACGCCACCAGCGTCTGCGCAAGCTGCGCGCCCAGCACCGCCAGCGCGTCCTCGTCGTCATAGCCAAAGAACTGATCGCTTTCGCTTTCGACCAGCAGCGCGCCCACGGTCCGCCCGCGCGCGCGCAGCGGAACGGCCAGTTGGCTGCATGGCGTGGCCAGGCCCGGCAGGGCGATCGGCTGGCCGCCCGTCCAGTGCTTGTCCACGGCGATCTGGTGCAGCGTGCGGCCATAGCGGTACATGCGCGCCATATGGCCGATCCGTAGCGCCACGCCTTCGCGCACGGCCACGCCAACCAGGCCCGCTTCGGCCAGCGGCAGTTCGGCGCCGGTTCCCTGCTGCGGGTAGCCCATGCTGGCAAGCGCATACAGCGTCTGGCGATCCCCATCCAGCAGCCACAGGATGGCGTGCCGGACAGCCAGATCCTGGCGCAGTCCGTCCAAAGCGACCTGCGGCAGTTGGGCAAGCTCGCCGCATTCGGCCAGGCGGGCCGAAACGGCGCGCGCACCCGCCGCCAGATCGCAGCGCGGCTGCAGCGTGGCTAGCGGCGCGCCCGGGTGCAGGGGCGCGATGTCCAGCACCGCATAGATATCCGCGCCGCGCAGCCGGAATACGTCCTCCATGCCCGAGTGCGCGGCGATGCCCGCCAGTTTGGCCCGCAGCCGCTCGAAGACCGGCCCTTCGGTTTCGGTGCGCACATAGCGCAATTGCAGGCCCAAGCCGCCGCCGGAGCGGGGATCCTCGACCATCAGGCTGGCTCGCCGCGTGGCAAGAATGTTCTTGCGGCTTTGGTTGAAAAACTGGAACGTCAGCGCGACGTGGTTCGTGTCCACGTACTCGACGTGCGACAGCAGATTGACGTGGGGAATGCCGTCGGCAGACACGCTGCAAAGCGTGGGCGGAATGCCGCCGTCCAGAATGCGGCGCACCCCAAGCAGTGTCAGGGCGCTCATGCGTCAGGCTCCAGCGCGATGGCCTGGCCGGCGTCGGGCCCGGGCGTCTGGTTCCACGCACCCGCCACGCTGAAGGTGATGGCCATCATCGCGTGTGCCGCAATGCCGTACCAGTGGTCCAGGAAGGGCGCGCCGGCAAAGCCGTCGACGTCGGCCAGTTCGCGGGCCAGCGTGTCGCGCCGCAGCATCAGCAGGGCGGCGTGGGATCGCTGCGCAGGCGCGACGCGCGCGTCATGCCCTTTGACGTGCAGGGTGCGGTTGCTGCGCGGAGAGGTGGCCAGCAGGGCGACCTGGGCGGTTTCTCGCACCGCGGCCACCACCCGGGGCGCGGCGCATTCGGCAATCAGCACCAGCAGACGGCCGTCGGGCAGCGCGTCAACGGCCAGGGCGCGGCCGACATGCGGATTGCCGTCCAGATCGCAACTGCCCAGCCGCAGCGAAGGCAGGGCGGACAGGCTAAGGCTCCATTCGGCGGGCAGTCTGGGCACGGCGCGAGGCCTCAAGACGGTTGGACGTCGGCGTGCCGGAAATCATAGGCTGCTTAACAGACTTTTAGCAACGCGCGGCCCGGGCTTTTCCTAGACTGTCTTCGCTGGCTGGCACTCGGGATTGGACCGGCGCCGCGGCCGGCATTCGCACCACTGCTCAACGCGCGAATCCCGCTTTTTCACCGCACAAAAGGTCTACTCCATGAACTGCCTGATTGCTTCCCCGTCCTTTCCGCCGTCCGGCGCCGATGCGCCGCGCGTGGACATCTATGTTGGCATCCACAAGGCGCTGCGCGCCATGATGATGGATACGCTCTTGGCCGTTGGCCGGATCGACGTGCATGACGCCGCCGCCACGCGGGCGGTCTGTGAACGCGTGCTTGCGCTGGCGGACTTGTGCGCCAGCCATCTGGGTCACGAGAACGACTTCGTTCATCCCGCCATGGAAGCACGGCGTCCGGGTTCCAGCGCACGCGTCGCTGGCGAGCATGCCGAGCACCTGGCCGCGATCACGGCGTTGCGCGAGGCGGTGGCGTGCCTGGGCGCCGCACGGCATGCCGCCGCTCGAACGGACGCCGCGCTGCGGCTGTACCGCGGGCTGGCGTTGTTCGTGGGGGAAAATTTCGTACACATGCACGTGGAGGAGTCCCAGCATAATCAGGCGCTGTGGTCCTGCTACAGCGACGACGAACTGCGTGCGCTGGAGGGCGCCATCGTGGCCTCGCTGCCGCCGGCCGAGAATCTGTGCGTGCTGCCGTGGATGATTCCGGCCATGACGCCCGACGAGCGGGCCGCGTTGCTGGGCGGCCTGCAGATGGCCGTTCCGGCGCCGGTCTTCGAGGCCGTGCTGCAGGCCATCCAGCCGCACCTGACGCCGCAGGAATGGACCAGGCTGATGCGCGCGTTGGAACCGGATCAGGTTCCCGTTCCGTTGGAAGCGTGAATTCGCGCCAGCCTGGCTTTGCAATCGTTCCGGGTTTGGGGGCCTACCGTCCGGTCTGCACGCCTGCGGCCTGCAAGCGCTCGTTGACGGCCTGGTAGCCGGCGCTCGTCATGTCGGTCTTGCGGATCGCCTGGTCGCAGGCCTTGCGGTCGTCAGGGCAGCCGGATTTGTCCGGCATGTCGCCCGCGACGACGAAGTAGTCGACGACGAACTTTGCCACGTATTTCTTGACCGGCTTGCCTTGAAGGAATGCGGCGATGTCGGCGCGAAACGTGGCGACGGTCTTCTCGGCGATCGGCGCCCAGTCCTGGCATTGCGAGAACGTGGCAACGCCATCGGCCCACGCCAGCTTGGTGCAATTGAGCAGCAGGGCGTCGGCGGGCTTGGCGCCGGCCGGCAGCATGGCGCGGACGGTTGCCCCGCGCGTGCCGGCGAAGGTGACGACGCCGGCTTTCGCGGCGGCAGCGTCGATGGTTGTCTTGATCACGAAGGAATCGTCGATCACGGCCGGCACTTTGTCGTTCGGACCTTTGGCGTAGATGTCCGAGATCTTCTGGGCGTCCACACGCGAGTAATCCATCACCCGGCCCAGCAGGCGCCAATCGGCGGCAAGCAGCGCATCATGCTCTTCGCGGATGCCATATTCCAGAACGGCGCGCTCAATCTCGGTGGGCGTGTAGGCGGCGCTGGCCAGTGCAGGCAGCAGGGCGGCCGCAGCGGCGGCGAATGCAAGGGGAATCTTCTTCATGGAGATAGGGCGTAAAGGAATGGTCCGCGAGGGTAACCGAGATGGGCGCCGCCTGTCCCGGTTTGACCACGCCGCGTGCGGTATAAACGAGACCCACCTGACGTGCCCCCGGAATATCCGTACAGGTCAAAACTAGAGGTAAGGTTGCTTCTCAGCGCCCCGAGCGGGGCGAGGAGAAGCCATGAAACGGTCAAGATTTACCGAAGAGCAGATCGCCTACGCGCTGCGACTGGCAGACAGCGGCACACCAGTGGTCGATGTATGTCGGCAACTCGGTGTGTCCGAGGCGACTTTCTACACTTGGAAGAAGAAATTCGCCGATTTCGGCGTGAGTGAACTGCGTAAGCTCAAGCAGCTTGAGGACGAGAACGCACGCCTGCGGCGCATCGTCGCGGACCTGACGCTGGACAAGCAGATCCTGCAAGAGGTAGTGCGAAAAAAAGTCTGAAGGCCGCCAAGCGGCGCGAGCTGGCGGCTTGGATGCACGAGCGCTTCCAGATCAGCGTGCAGCGCGCGTGCGCACTCGCGTTGCTGCAACGGTCGACCTGGTACGCGAAGAGTCATGCGCGAGACCAAAGTGCGCTGCGCCAGCGCATTCGCGACATCGCCCTGAGTCGTCCGAGGTTCGGCTACCGACGTGTGTTGGTGATGCTGCAACGCGAAGGCTGGAACGTAGGCAAGAAGCGTGTCTATCGTCTCTATAGCCTGGAGGGCTTGCAGCTGCGAATGAAGGTCAAGCGCCGCAAACGCATTGCGCTACTTCGAGGCAAGCCGCCGGTGCCGACCGGGCCGAACCAGCACTGGAGCATGGATTTCGTCCATGATCAGATGCTAGACGGACGCAGCGTTCGCATCCTGACCGTCATTGATCAATGGAGTCGCGAGAGTGTGTGCCTAGAGGCCAACTTTCGGCAGACTGGCCGGTGCGTTGGCCAGGCGCTGGACCGGTCTGCGGTTCTGCGCGGCTGGCCCAAGGCAATCACCGTGGATAACGGAACGGAATTCACGTCTCGGGCGTTGGACGACTGGGCATACCGACGCGGCATCAAGCTCGATTACACGCGCCCCGGCAAGCCGACCGATAATGGGCTGATCGAATCGTTCAACGGTCGACTGCGTGACGAATTCCTTAACCTGCACGAATTCATCACGCTGCACGACCTGCGGCAAAAACTTCAGGCTTGGCAGGACGACTACAACCATCACCGTCCCCACGGCTCACTCGGCCATCTGACCCCGTGTGAGTACGTCCAAAAGTGGTCAGAGCAACCAACAGAGACAGCCACCCTCCAGTTTTGAACTGTCCAATTTACGGGGGAAGGTCACACCATGTCAGAGCAAGGGAGTCTCGTGTCCAGCAAACTCGGAGCAGGCCGCCTCGTCGCGGCGACCGCCAGCGTCATCCGGCAACAGGGCCGCACGATGCTGGCCGCGGCCCCCTGGTCGTTGGCGGTGTTCGTGCTGACGCTGCCGTTCGCGCTGGTCGTGTCTCCCTTGTATCGGCTTCAAGATTGGCTGATCCTTGCGCTGGCGCTCGTCTGCCTGATCGCCTTCGCGCGCACGACGTACGCGTGGCATCGGGTGGTATTGCTGGGCGAGACCGCGCACACGGCCGCCGCGCGGGGCGGCAGCCCGGAGGCCCGGCACTTCGTGTTGCTGGGTGTACTGGCGGTTGGCGGCATGGCGATCGCGCGCGCCACGGGCGATCTTCCGTATGTCCTCTACATGCTGATCGGCGGCGGCAACGATGAATTGTTCTACGGCATGCTGATGGCATTGCTGGCATTGGTGTGGCTGCCCGTGCTGTACGGATTGGCCGTGTACGGCCTGAGCCTGCCCCGCGCTGCGGTCACGGGCACGTATGGGTTTGGCGCGGTGCGTGGCGCGATGCGCTATCCGCGGTGGCCCCTGATGCTGGCATTCCTCACGTTACTGGTCCTGGGCGCGCACGCCAGCAACGACTTGCGTCCGATGCTGTACGACTACGTGGGTGTTCAGGCCCTGCAGGGTGTGCTGGCTGCGGTGGGGTGCGTTGGCGTGATCTTTGTGCTGACGGCGATGACCGCCGTGGCGTATCGGGACTCGGAGATTGGCGCCGAGTTGAATTGAGCAGGTTTGCGCGGCGGGCCAATGCGCCATCCGCATTGGTGCGCATCGCACAACATCGTGCTTCCCGCGCCGTGTCTACCGCGGCTGCGGTGGTCGTCCTACGATGCCTTCACTGTCGATCGACTCGTACCACCCCGCCTGGCGCGCGCCGCTTGCCCGCTGCGCCGCTGCCTGACTGCCATCCAGGAGATGACGCCATGTTTTCCGCAGACACTTTGGACCCCATCACCCAGACCGCCATCGATCTGGTTCCTTCCCGCTATGCCGTGCAGATCGGCGACATCGATGCGCTGGTTGTCAGCGACGGGGTGCTGCCACTTCCCACCTCGACGATGGCCACCAATGCCGATCCGGCCGATCTGGCCGACTGGCTCGACCACATGTTCATGCCGCCGGACGCATTCGACTGGCCGCTGAACGTGATGGTGGCGCGCAGCGGCGAGCAGACCATTCTGATCGATGCGGGGCTGGGCGGGCAGTTCCCGGGCTTTCCACGCGCGGGGCAGTTTCCGCAACGCCTGCAATCGGCGGGCATTGCGCTCGAATCCGTGACGGACGTGATCATCACGCACATGCACATGGACCATGTGGGCGGACTGCTGGTCCCCGGCGTGAAGGAGCGCCTGCGCAAGGATGTGCGCATCCATGTCAACGCAACCGAAGTGGCGTTCTGGACATCACCGGACTTTACGCAGACGGTCATGCCCAAGCCGGTGCCCGCCGTGTTGCGCTCGACCGCGACCAGCTTCTATGAAACCTATCGCGACCAGATCCAGGTCTTCGAGGATCGCAAGGAAGTGGCGCCGGGCGTGATCGTGCGCTTGACCGGCGGCCACACGCCCGGCCACTGTGTCGTCGATCTGATCTCGGACGGCGACCGCCTGACGTTTGCGGGCGACGCCGTATTCCCGGTGGCGTTCGATCATCCCGAATGGCACAACGGCTTCGAGCACGATCCGGTGGAGTCGGCCCGGGTTCGCCTTGCCCTGTTCAACGAATTGGCCCAGAACAAGGGGCTGCTCGTGGCGGCGCATCTGCCGTTCCCGTCGGTGGGCCGGGTGGCCAAGGAAGGCGATGCGTTCCGCTGGGTGCCGGTTATCTGGGATTTCTGATCTCGGGCGTGTCGCCCGCGCCCAGGTCCCAGTACAGCCCCGTCATCAGGCTGAGCCCCTGCCGCAGCAGTTCGGGCGGCAGGTGTTCATTGGGCGCGTGCTGCGAGCAGCCGGGGTACGAGTGGGGCACCCAGATCGTCTTGAGGCCCAGCACGTCGGTGAAGATGTCGTTGGGCAGCGAGCCGCCCAGGTTGGGCAGCAGTGCGGTCTTCTGGCCGGAAGTGCGTTCCAGCGACGCAACCGCCCAGCGCACCCAGGCGTCATCCGGGTCGATGCGGGTCGCGCGGAACATGGTTTCGCGCGTCAGGGATATCTGCACCATCGGAAAGCCGTGGCTGTCCAGATGACGGCGCAGGGCCGGAATGAGGTCGTCCGGGTCCACACCCACCACGAAGCGCAGCTGGCAGCGCGCCCACGCGCGCGGCGGGATGGCGTTGACGGGCGTGTCCGGGTTGCCGGTCTTGTAGGCCAGCACCTCGAACGAACACCAGCCGAAGACGCGTTCGGCGGGCGACAGGCCGGGCTCGCCCCAATCGGGTTCGATCTCAGGCCCGTCCGCGCCGCCATCGACTTCGCAGTCGGCCAGCGCGCGGCGCACGGCCGGCGGCAGTTCCTTGGGCACCCATTCCGGGATGCGGATCTGGCCGTTGGGCGTGGCGATGCTGGCGATCGCATGCGCCAGTTGCAGGCCGGGGTTGGAGATCAGTCCGCCCCAGTTGCCGGAATGATGGCCGCCGGCGCGCGCCTCGATGGTGAGGTCGAAGTTCAGGCTGCCGCGCGCGCCGAGGAAGATGGTGGGGCGGTTGGCGCTCAGGCGCGGGCCGTCGGAGGCGATCAGCAGGTCGGCCGCCATGAGGTCGCGATGCTCGGTGCACAGTTCGCGCAGGCCCATCGAACCCGTTTCCTCGCCCATCTCGATCAGGTATTTGGCGTTGAAGCCCAGCTTGCCGCGCGTTTCCAGGACCAGCCGCAGCGCCTCCATGTTGATGCTGTGCTGACCCTTGTTGTCGGCGATGCCGCGGCCATACCAGCGGCCTTCGGCCTCGGTCAGCGCCCAGGGCGACAGGCCTTCCTTCCATTCCCGTTCCAATCCGCGGATCACGTCGCCGTGGCCGTAGCCCAGCACCGTGGGCAGGGCCGGGTCCTCGATGCGCTCGGCGTACAGGAAAGGGGCCAGCGCCTTCGGATGCGTGAGGGTGCGGCAGGTAAAGCCCAACGCTTCGAACGCCGGCCGGATTTCCGATTCCAGATAGTCCGACAGCACGGCGGCGCGCTCGGGGTTCTGGCTTTCCGTGGGCAGCGCCAGCCGGCGCGCCAGAAGCGTGCGGAAAGCGCCGGAATCAAAGCACTGCTTGGCCTGGGCGATGGCTTGTGCGCGGGTCATGGCTGGGAAGCTCCGGTGGAAGTCGAAGGATGGGTCGGATAGAGGTGGCAGGCAACGAGCGCCCCATCGCGCAGCGTCAGCGCGGGCCGTTCGGTCTTGCATTGCGGCATGGCGTGCTGGCAACGCGGATGGAAGGGGCAGCCGGACGGCGGGTGCAGCGGGTCGGGAAACGACAGGCCCAGGCCCATGTCGGGGATGCCCAGCCCCGGTTCGGGGGTGAGCACCGACGCCAGCAGCGCCTGCGTATAGGGATGGCGCGGGTCGTGAAAGAGGCGGGCGGTGGGCGCGGATTCGACAACGCGGCCCAGGTACATCACGGCCACGTGGGTGGCGATGTGTTCGACCACCGCCAGGTTGTGGCTGATGAAGACGTAGGTCAGGTTGAAGTCGCGCCGCAGGTCCATCAGCAGGTTCATGATCTGCGCCTGCACCGACACGTCCAGCGCGGAGGTCGGCTCGTCGCAGATCACGATCTCGGGCTGCATCACCAGCGCGCGCGCAATGGCCACGCGCTGGCGCTGGCCGCCCGACAGCTGCCCGGGCGTGTTGTGGGCCAGCCGCGGCGGCAGGCCCACGCGTTCCAGCATGTCGATGGCCTTGTGCATCTTCGGGTTGGGGATGCCGTGCACCTCCAGCGGCAGCGACACGATGGACGCGATGGAGCGGCGCGGGTTCAAGGACGAATACGGGTCCTGGAAGATGGGTTGCACGCGGCGGGCGAGGGCGCGCCGGTCCATCTTTCGGATGTCCTGGCCTTCAAGGCGGATGCTGCCCTCGGTTGGCGGCGTCAGACCCAGCAGCATGCGTGCCAGCGTGGACTTGCCGCAGCCCGACTCGCCGACGATGCCCAGCACCGCGCCCCGGTCGACGGCCAGGTCCACGCCATTGACCGCGTGCAGCGTGGCCCGCGGGCGGAACATGCCGGCGCGCACCGTGAATTGGCGGCTGACGGCATCGGCTTGCAGCAGCGCGCTCATGCGGGGACTCCTTCGGCGCTGAGAATGCAGCGCCATTGCTGGCCAGCGGCCTGGCCATGGATGGGAACGGCCTGCCGGCACTGCGGTTGCGCATGACGGCAGCGATCGGCGAAGGCGCAGCCGCGCAGCTCGCCCACCAGCGACGGCACGACGCCCGGGATGGTGCCCAGCGCCTCGCCCGGGGCCGTGCGGCCGGGCACGGGGATACAGCCAAGCAACCCTTGCGTGTAGGGATGGTGCGGGGTGGCGAAAATGTCGGCCACGGGGCCTTCTTCCACGATCTGGCCGGCGTACATCACCGCCACTTGGCGGGCGATGCGCGCCACCACGCCCAGGTCGTGCGTGATCAGCACCATGGCAATGCCCAGTTCGGCCTGCAAGTCCGCCAGCAGCCGCAGGATCTGCGCTTGAATCGTGACGTCCAGCGCGGTGCTGGGTTCGTCGGCAATCAGCAGCTCGGGACCGCACATGAGCGCCATCGCGATCATCACCCGCTGGCGCAGCCCGCCGGACAACTGGTGCGGATACTGGCCCAGACGCTGGCCGGCCGACGCGATGCCGACCTTCTCCAGCAGTTCCACGGCGCGGTCGCGCGCCTGCTGGCTGCTCGCCTTGCAGTGGTGGATGTAGTGTTCGGTGAGCTGTTCGCCGATGGCGTAGGCGGGATTGAGCGCCGTCATGGGCTCTTGGAAGATCATCGCCATCTTGCTGCCGCGCAGCGCATTGACGCGCCGGCCGCGTGCCTTGGACAGGTCCTCGCCCAGCACGGCCAGCCGGCGCGTGCTGCGCCGGGCGGCCTTGGGCAACAGGCCCATGATGGCCAGCGAGGTCATCGACTTGCCGCAGCCTGATTCCCCGACCAGGCACAGCGTTTCGCCGCGCCGGACCTGGAAGGACACGTCGCGCACCGCGTGCAGCGGGCCGCGTGGCGTGGCGATGTCGACGGTCAGGCCCTGCACGTCCAGGACGATATCGGTGCCATTCATGCTCAGGCCCTCTCTTCAGGCGTCAGGAGTTGATGCAGTCCGTCGCCGGCCAGGTTGATCGCGAAGATCAGCAGCGCCAGCGCCGATCCGGGAATGGCGATCAGCCAGAACGAGAAGAACATGTAGGCCTTGGCCTCGGAGATCATCAATCCCCAGGACGGCAGCGGCGGTTGAACGCCCAGGCCCAGGAACGACAGCGAGGCTTCCAGCAGGATCGCGCTGGCGGCTTCCAGCGTGGCGATCACGATCAGTTGCGGCACGACGTTGGGCAGGACCTCGCCCCAGACGATGCGCCAGGTGCTGGCGCCGGCCGCCTGCGCCGCGGCCACGTATTCCAGTGAGCGCACCTGCTGCGTGGCGCTGCGCATCACCACCGCGTAGCGGTCCCACTTGAGCAAACCCAGCACCAGGATCACCACCCACAGCGAACCGCCGACGATGGCCACGGTGGCCAGCGCCACCAGGATGACCGGCATGGACAGCCGCGTGGTGATGAGAAACGACACGGCCATGTCGACCTTGCCGCCGAAGTAGCCGGCCGCCATGCCCATCGCCGTGCCGATGAGGCCGGAGATGAGCGCGACGCTGATGCCGATCAGGAGCGAAATGCGCGCCCCGTAGAACAGGCGCGACATGTAGTCGCGTCCCAGCTGGTCGGTGCCCAGCGGGTGCAGCCAGGTGCCTTTCTCGTACCAGACGGGCGGCGCGGTACGGTAGGCCAGATCATGGAAATAGGGATCGTGCGGCGAGATCCACGGGGCCAGCAGGGCGATCAGCACGATGACGAGCAGAATGCCGCCGCCGGCCAAAAGCGCCTTGTTGCGCCGCAGGCGGCGCCAGCGCAGCGTGGCCGCGGACAGTTCCAGCGGCGGCGCCGCGGACGTGGCGGGGGTGATCGTAGGCGTATTCATGTCAGGACACCCGGATGCGCGGATCGAGCCACGCGTTGGCCACGTCGGCGGCAAGCGTCAGCAGCACATACAGCACCGACAGCAGCAGCACGATCAGCTGCATGACCGGATAGTCCTTGTATGTGATGCTCTGGTAGGCCAGGTAACCCAGCCCGTCCAGCGCGAAGATGGTCTCGATGACCACCGAGCCGCCCAGCAGGTAGCCCAGCTGCACGGCGGCCAGGGCCACCACCGGCACGATCGCGTTGCGCAGCGCGTGCTTGAAGATCACCTTGCCGGCCGGCAGCCCCTTGGCGCGCGCGGTGCGGATGTAATCGGCGCCCAGCACCTCGATCATGCCGGCGCGGATCAGCCGCATGAACGCAGGCGCCACGTAATACCCCAGTGCGATCGCGGGCATGACGAAGTGCTGCCACGTGCCACTGCCCGACACCGGCAGGATGCGCAGGGAGATCGAGAACAGCATGATCAGGATCAGCGCGAAGAAGAAGTTCGGCAGCGCCTGTCCCAGCACGGCAATCGCCAGGCAGACGCGGTCGATCAGGCTGCCCTTGTACAGGGCGGCCAGCACGCCCAGCGGAATCGAGATGAACAGCGCGAAGGCCAGCGCGGCCATGCCCAGCTTGAGAGTCGTCGCCAGCTTGGACAGGATGAGCGGCCCGGCTTCGGTCTTGAAGTACACCGAGGTGCCGAAGTCGCCCTGCAGGATGTGCCAGAGCCAGTCGGCGTACTGGACGATGATCGGGCGGTCCAGCCCGTAGGTCTTGCGGATCATGTCGATGTCGGCCTGGCGCGCGCCTTCGCCGGCCAGCGCCAGCGCCGGGTCGCCCGACAGGTGCAGCAGCAGGAACGCCAGAATGGACACGGTCAGCGCCACCAGCGCCGCCAGGCCCAGGCGCCTCAGCGTGAAATAAAGCATAGGACTTCCTCTCTGTTCAGCAGCGCCGGGCGGGCCGCGGGGCCGGCCCGGCGCGGGGCGCGCCTTACTTCCAGCTCATGTCCCAGAAGCGCACCAGCTCATCCGAGTAGGGCTTGAAGTTCACGTCCTTGGTGGCGACGTAGTAGGCGGGCAGTGTCCAGAGCGGCACCGCGTAGGCCTTTTCCGCGATGATGTCCAGCGCCTCCTTGTAGGCCGCCTTGCGCTGCTCGCTGTCGATGGTGGTATCGCCCTTTTTCAAGAGGTCGCGCACCTTCGGGTCGCGCGTGATGTCGTCGCTGCCGAAGGCGAAGTAAACCGGCGTGGAGGCCGACACGTCGTTCACCAGGTTCGAGCCCCAGGTCTGGTGCGTGAGCGAGGCCTTGTTGGCGCGGATCATGTCGCGCATCGCGGCGTATTGCAGGAAATTCAGCTTGGCGCGGATGCCGACGGCCTGCAGGTAGTTGATGATGGCTTCGGTCTGGTTGCGTTCGCGGTACGCAACGATGTCGATGTCAAAGCCGTTGGGATAGCCCGCCTCGGCCAGCAGCTTCTTGGCCTGCGCGGGGTCGTACTTGTAGGTCGGGGCGCCTTCCTGCGTGCAGCCCACCTGCGACGGGGTGCAGATGGTGTTGATGAGCCCGCCGCCTTCGCCCACGATGTTCTTGAGCATCGACTCGCGGTCGATTGCGTGGATGATGGCGCGGCGCACGCGCTCGTCCTTCAGTTGCGGCGCGGGCGTGCCTTCCAGGATGTTCATCTGCATGAACACGATGCGCATGGTGTTGCCGGTCACCATCTGCAGGTTCGGCATGCCGCCCAGCTGCTCGGCCTGGTCCTTGGGCACGCTCATGATCAGGTCTTCGCCGCCGGAGATCACCTCGGCCATCTGCGTCTGGCGGTCGGGGATGAAGCGGATGACCACCTTGCCGATCTTGGGCTGCGCCTTGGGTGAATCCTTGAAGTAGTCGGCGTTGCGTTCCAGCGTGATGGACTTGCCGGGCTGATAGTCCACGACCTTGTACGGACCGGAGCCCACGGGCTTGGCGTTCATGCCCTTGGGGCCGACTTCCTGGTAGTACTTGGCGGGGTGGATGGCGGCCGTGGTGGACAGGTATTCCTTGGCGCCGGGGAAGGGCTCCTTGGTGGTCAGGCGGACCTTGTACTTGTCGATCTTCTCGACCTTGTCGATCCAGGACACGTTCTGCTGCGTGACCGCCTTGTTCTTCGGGTCGGCCACGAAGTTCAGCGTGTAGACCACCGAGTCGGCGTCGAACTCTTCGCCGTTGTGGAATTTGACGCCCTCGCGCAGCTCGAATTCCATGGTCTTGTCATCGATCTGCTTCCAGCTCTTGGCGAGCTGGCCCTTGTACTCGTTGGTGACCGGGTCGCGGTAGAGCAGGGTGTCCCACACGTTGGCCGCGATGATGACGCCGATGCGCACGTTGTTGAAGTACGGGTCGACACTTTCCGGGGCCTGGTCGTAGGCCATGCGCAAGGTGTCGTCCTTCTTGCCGGCAAGCGCGGGCTGGGATGCCAGTGCGGCGCAGGCCACCAGCGCGGCGGCCAGTGCCTTCAATGGCGTGACGCGGCGCAAGGACAGCGCGGACGCGGCGGGGGTGAAGCGAGAAAGCGGGATGCAGCAAGGTGTGAAGCGACTATCAGCCATGGTGAAGGCTCCTCTTGATGACACTACATGTGTTGCGTATCTATCGTCTCGCTCCGGCTCTTGAGCGCCGCCTCGCATTTGCGCTGCAGGTGCTGCCGCATGATGGCTGCCAGCCGGTCCGCGTCGCGCGCGGCAAGGGCCTCCGCCATTTCTATGTGTTCACGCATCGCCAGATCCCATTTCTGCCGATTCTCGTTCGAGACGAAGCGCAGGTTCTGGATCCGCGCGTTCTGCGCGTCGTAAAGCTGCTTGAGCAGGCTGTTGTGCGCGGCCAGGCTGATGCGTTCGTGGATCTCGCGGTTGACGCGAAAGTACGTCGGCAGGTCATGCCGCGCATGGCTGGCCATCATTTCGTAGGTCAGCGCGCGGATCTCCGCGATCTCGACGTCGGTCGCGCGCTCGCAGGCAAACCGGCACGACATCGCTTCCAGCCCGCCGATCACTTCGAAGGCTTCGCGGATGTTCGCTTCGGACAGCGCCACCACCTGGGCGCCGCGGTTCGGTTCGATCTGCACCAGGCCTTCGGCGGCCAGCAGGCGGAACGCCTCGCGCAGCGGGGTGCGCGACACGCCCAGCAGGTCGCACAGCGCGCGTTCGTTCAAGCGGGTGCCGGGCGGGAATTCGCCCTGGATGATGCGTTCGCGCAGCGATCCGGCCGCCGATCCCGCCAGCGTGCGCCCGTCGCCGGCGGCGCGAACGGCCGCTGGGACTGGGGCGGGCGCAAGATCGGGCGAGGCCACGGCCCCGGCGTGATCCGGCAAGAAGCTAGGATCGCTGCTCATTGGTATACAAAAATTCCCCTTGTTTTCGCAGACTATAAACCTGTCTTTGCTGTGGTTTTGATGGGTGTATACCCTAGGTTATCGACGTAAAAACAATGGGATAGAGTGGCGCAAGCCGCAAGTCCGCCAGGCTGGCGCGCGTCGCATCACGATGCGCGCAGGCTGTGCTGGTATACAAACCGTCAACATTGGGGCCCCGCATGCTCACGCTGAACTCCCACCCGTCCGGCCGGCATTTCCTGCAGATTCCCGGACCGACCAACGTCCCCGACCGCGTCCTGCGCGCCATCGACCAGGCCACCATCGATCATCGGGGACCGGAATTCGGCGAGCTTGGCAAAGCGGTGCTGACGGGCATCAAGCAGGTTTTCCAGACCGAATCGCCTGTCGTGATCTTTCCGGCCTCGGGCACCGGGGCGTGGGAGGCGGCGCTGGTCAACACGCTGTCGCCGGGCGACCGCGTGCTGATGGTCGAGACCGGCCACTTCGCCAGCCTGTGGCGCAAGCTTGCCGGGCGGCTGGGACTGGATGTTGATTGCATCGAAGGCGACTGGCGTCGCCCCGTCGATGCCGGCGTCATCGGCGCGCGGCTGGCCGACGATGCCCAGCACCGCATCAAGGCGGTGTGCGTGGTGCACAACGAGACCTCAACCGGCGTCACCAGCGACATCGCCGCGGTGCGCGCCGCCATCGATCAGGCCGGGCACCCGGCGCTGCTGATGGTCGACACGATTTCCTCGCTGGGCTCCATCGACTACCGCCACGACGAATGGGGCGTGGACGTCACGGTGTCCGGATCGCAGAAGGGCCTGATGCTGCCGCCGGGCCTGTCGTTCAACGCGGTGGGGCCGCGCGCGCTGGCCGCGGCCGAGACCGCGCGCCTGCCGCGCTCCTATTGGGATTGGCGCGAAATGCTGGGCCCCAACGCAAAGGGCTATTTCCCGTACACCCCGTCGACCAACCTGCTGTATGGCCTTCATGAAGCGCTGGCCATGCTGGCGGCCGAAGGCCTGCCGCAGGTGTTTGCGCGCCACGAGCGCCACGCCCGCGCCACCCGGCTGGCGGTGGCCGGGTGGGGGTTGGAGCTGCTGAGCCTGGACGCGGCCGCGCACAGCCCGGCGTTGACCGCGGTGCTGATGCCCGACGGCCACAGCGCCGACGCGCTGCGCAAGGTCATTCTGGACCGCTTCGATATGTCGTTGGGGCAGGGGCTGGGCAAACTTTCCGACCGTATCTTCCGCATCGGCCATCTGGGCCACTTCAACGACCTGACGCTATGCGGCACGCTGGCTGGCGTGGAGATGGGGCTGGCCGCGGCTGGCGTCCCGCACCGCTCGGGCGGATTGCAAGCCGCCATGAAATACCTGACCCGCGCGCCCGAACGCGTGGCGGGATGAACACACAACAACGAGGAAACCGATGAATACGCTCATGCAGCAGGCGATCCAGTTCGCCAACGATCACGAATCGACCTGGGATCGCAGCGTCAAAGGCAATTTTGGCGTGCACCTGAACGACCCGCCGCCGTGGAACCGTCTGCTGGGTCCCATCCACGATCGCGGGCCGGTTTCCGGCGTGGTAGTGGTGGACGGCAAGACAGTGGCCTCGTGGGGCGAGCCTGACCGGGCCGACCTGACGTTCAGCGTCGCCAAGCTGTACCTGGCCATTTTGGCGGGCGTTGCGCATGACCGCGGCCTGCTGCCGGATGTGGACGAGCCCGTGGGCAAGCGCGTGCCGGGCATCGGCTTTGACGAAGGCCGCAACGCATCCATCACGTGGCGCCATCTTTTGCAGCAGACCAGCGAATGGGAAGGCGAACGCTTTGGCGTGTCGGATCAGGCGGACCGCTATCGCGCCGTCACCTTTGGCGTGCCGCCGGATGGCAAGAAGGGCGATGCGCGTCCGTTGCAGGAACCCGGCACGTATTGGGAATACAACGACGTCCGCATCAATCAGCTGTCTTATGCGCTGCTGCATCTGTTCCGCAAACCACTGCCGGAAGTCTTCCGCGAGGCCGTCACGCGGCCCATCGGCTGCAGCGAGAACTGGCAGTGGGTCGGCTACGACAACGCCTGGGTCGAGATCGACGGCCAGCGCATGCCGTCGGTGCCCGGCGGTTCCCACTGGGGCGGCGGCATGTCCATCAGCGCCAACGACCAGGCGCTGATCGGCCAGATGCTGTTGAACGACGGCCAGGCGAACGGCCGCCAGATCCTGTCGCGCGAATGGTTGCAGGCCATGCGAACCCCCTGCGACATCGCGCCGTACTACGGCTATTTGATCTGGCTGAACCACGAAGGCAAGGTCTTTCCCAGCGTGCCGTCCTCCAGCTTCTTCGGGGTAGGGGCGGGCAGCTCGTTCACGTGGGTGGAGCCAGAGCGCAAGATGGTCGTGATCGTGCGCTGGCTGAATTCGGCCCATGCCGACGCGCTGTTCGGCAAGATCCTGGCGGCGGTGGATGCGGGCGACTGACACCTGCGCAACGAGGCCGGCGCCTGACACCCTCATCCCAGCCGGGGTTTTGCGGCATGTCAGGTTTTTTCGGGCAAGATATCGCGTTCAGCCGCGCGTTGCCGCGTGGCCACGCCGCATCTTTTCATCCGATCAAGGAACCACGCCATGAACTACCGCCGACTGGGAACCAGCAATCTCCGGGTATCGCCGCTCTGCCTGGGCACCATGATGTTCGGAGAGCAGACGCCCGATGACGAGGCCGCGCGCATCGTTGCGTCGGCGCGCGATCATGGCGTCAATTTCATCGACACCGCAGACGTCTACAACGAGGGCCGGTCGGAAGAAGTGGTGGGCAAGCTGCTCAAGGGGCAACGCCACGACTGGGTGCTGGCCAGCAAGATCGGCAATCCGGTCGGCAAGGGACCGAACCTGGCGCATTACTCGCGCCAGTGGCTGATCCGCGGAGTGGAGCAGAGCCTGTCGCGCATGGATACGGATTTCATGGACATCCTGTACCTGCACCGCGACTACCACGAAGAAAACCTGGAAGAGGCGTTGTGGGCGCTGGGCGACCTGATCCGCGCGGGCAAGCTGCGCAGCTTCGGCCTGTCGAATTTCCGCGGATGGCGCATTGCCGAGGTGATGCGCCTGTGCGAAAAGCTGGGTGTGCCGCAACCGGTGGTGTGTCAGCCGTACTACAACATGCTGAACCGCGGCCCAGAGGTCGAGATCCTGCCGGCGTGCAAGCATTACGGCCTGGGCGTCGTGCCGTACAGCCCGATCGCGCGCGGCGTGCTGACGGGCAAGTACCTGCCGGGCCAGGCGCCGGCGCCGGATACGCGCGCCGGACGTGGCGACCGCCGCATCCTGGCCACGGAATTCCGCGAAGAATCCCTGCAGATCGCGCAGAAGCTTGTGCAGCATAGCGCCGCGCGCGGGGTTCAGCCGGGCCACTTCGCGACCGCTTGGGTGCTGGCCAATCCTGTCATCACCGCCGTCATCGCCGGTCCGCGCACGCTGGCGCAAATGGACGATTACTACGCGGCGCTGGACGTGACGATCACGCCTGAAGACGAAACGGTCGTGAACGAGTGGGTGGTGCCCGGTCACGCCTCCGCGCATGGCTACAACGATCCGAACTATCCGTTCTACGGCCGTCCGGTGGCGGCGGCCTGAGCGGGCGCGGAAGGCGGGCTAGTGCCCGCTGCACCCGTGTGCGCACGGGTGCTTCGATCCGGACCCGCCGTTCAGCGGCCAGGGGCCGGCTCGGCCGAGATGCCGTGCAGCATCATCTGCTCGGCCACCTGCGCGATGCCCATG
Source organism: Achromobacter sp. GbtcB20 (assembly GCF_019091095.1). Classification (NCBI taxonomy): domain Bacteria; kingdom Pseudomonadati; phylum Pseudomonadota; class Betaproteobacteria; order Burkholderiales; family Alcaligenaceae; genus Achromobacter; species Achromobacter sp. GbtcB20. The sequence continues at coordinate 86,076 of NZ_JAGXJZ010000010.1, forward strand.
CGGGCAATCCGGCCGCGGCGCTCGGCATCCACCATGCTGGTGATGATCGCGATCAATAGTTCGCTCAGCGCGGCGGCGGTCATGTCCACGCGGAAGGCGCCTTCGCGCTGTCCCCGCAGAAAGAAGGCGTCCAGCGTTTCCTGGTAGCCCGACCAGCTGTTCATGATGTCGGGCTCAAGCTCGGTGTCGGGCTTCCAGTTGTAGATCAGGAACGCCGTCAGTTCCTTGTGCGCCAGGTGTTGTTCGATCAGGTTGCGCAGCGCCGCGCGGGGCGGGGCGGTGTCCAGGTGCGAGTCCGCCAGCGCCTGCTTCATGACCTGCGCGCAATGCGTCATCAGGCGCAGCACCAGCTGGTCTCGCGTCTTACAGAACCGGTACAAGGTCGCCTTGCTGACGCCCACCGCCTTGGCCAGTTCCTGCAGCGTGGCGCGCGGCTGGTCCACCATCGCAAGCGCCAATGCGACAAGCAGCCGCTCGTGGCCTGCCTCTTCAGACATTGCCTCCTCCCCATTTTGGATATCCCTGGGCCGGTATTGGATCATGGCCGATTCACTTTGTACAAACTTTGGCGAATTTTTCAAGTAAAGACTTGTTGGTCCGCAAAATAAAGCCGAAAAGCGACAAATGAATCAAGATTGATTCAAATCGGTCGTTAAGGTAGCATCGGCATCTCTTTGAATTCAAGACGCACGGCTCGGGGGTAGTGAATGAAGTGGAATAAAGCATGGCAGTTGCCCCTGGCGGTGTTGTCGACGGCAATCCTCTTGGCCGGTTGCGGCGGCTCTGACGGCGGTGAGCCCCAGGCGGCTGGGCCGCGTCCCGTGCAGGCGCTGGCCGTTGAGCCGCAGCGCTACACGTTGACGAGCGAACTGCCCGGACGCGTCGAGCCCATGCGCGTGGCCGAAGTCCGCGCCCGCGTGGCCGGCATCGTGCTGAGCCGCGATTTCGTCGAAGGCGCCGACGTCAAGGCGGGCGACGTGCTGTTCCGCATCGACCCCGCGCCGTTCAAGGCCGCCTTGTCGCGCGCACAGGGCGAGCTGGCCAAGGCCCAGGCCGCCGTGGCCGATGCCCAGGCCGTCGTCAAGCGCTACACGCCGCTGGTCAAGATCGAAGCCGTCAGCCAGCAGGATTTCGACACGGCCAACACCACGCTCAAGAGCGCGCTGGCCGCCCGCCGGTCGGCCCAGGCCGATGTCGAGACCGCGCAGCTGAACCTGGACTACGCCACGGTCAAGGCGCCCATCTCGGGCCGCATCGGGCGTGCGCAGGTGACCGAAGGCGCGCTCGTGGGCCAGAACGAAGCCACCGTGATGGCGACGATCCAGCAGCTCGATCCGGTCTATGTGGACTTCAATCAGCCGGTCGCCGACATGCTGCGCATGCGCGCGGCCATGCAGGATGGCAGCCTGGGCGAAGGCGAGGGCGCGCGCATCTCCATCACGATCGATGGCACCGACAAGCAGCGCGAAGGGCGCCTCTTGTTCTCGGACATCGCCGTGGACCGCAGCACCGGCCAGGTGGCCCTGCGTGGCGAATTCTCCAATCCGGACGTGCTGCTGTTGCCCGGCATGTACGTGCGGGTGCGCACGCATCAGGGCGTGGATCCGGATGCGATCCTGGTCCCGCAGCGCGCCGTCACCCGCAGCACCGATGGCAAGCCGCAGGTGCTGGTGGTGGGGGCGGATGACGTTGTCGAGACCCGCGCCGTGCAGACCGGCACCATGCGCGGCGGCGATTGGCACATCACCGAGGGCCTGGCCGCTGGCGACCGGGTGATCGTGGGCGGCGTCAGCGCCGCCGTGCCCGGCCAGAAAGTCAGCGTGACGCCCGTGAACGAGCCCAAGGTGGCCGCCGCCGGCGATGCCGCCGCTGCCGCCAAGCAATAAGCGGCCCCCATGCATCGCGCGCAAATCCGAGGTTAGACCATGTCCAAGTTTTTCATTGGCCGCCCCAATTTCGCCTGGGTGGTGGCCATCTTCATCTCGCTCGCGGGGCTGCTGGCGATTCCGTCGCTGCCGGTGTCGCAGTTTCCGGTGGTCGCGCCGCCGCAGGTGACCATTGCCGCCACCTATCCGGGCGCCTCTGCCACCGTGCTGGTCGATTCGGTGACCAGCGTCATCGAGGAAGAGCTGAACGGCGCGAAGAACATGCTGTACTACGAGTCGTCCAGCAGTTCCAGCGGCAGCGCGGAAATCACCGTCACGTTCCAGCCGGGCACCGATCCCGACCTGGCGCAGGTCGACGTGCAGAACCGGATCAAGAAGGCCGAAGCGCGCCTGCCCACGGCCGTGACGCAGCAAGGTCTGCAGGTTGAGCAGGCCAGTTCGAACTTCCTGATGATCTACGCCCTGACCTACAAGGGCGACGATGCGCACAAGGATGTGGTCGGGCTGTCCGACTATGCCGCGCGCCACATCAACAACGAGATCCGCCGCGTCAACGGCGTGGGCAAGGTGCAGTTCTTCGGCGCCGAAGCCGCGATGCGTGTCTGGATCGATCCGCAGAAGCTGCTGGGTCTTGGCCTGTCCGTGGCGGACGTCAACGCGGCCATTGCCGCGCAGAACGTGCAGGTGCCGGCCGGCAGCTTCGGCAGCCGTCCCGGCGCGCCCGAGCAGGAGCTGACCGCGACGCTGGCCGTCAAGGGCACGCTGGACAACCCCGAGGAATTCGGGCGCATCGTCCTGCGCGCCAATCCGGATGGCTCGTCCGTGCGCCTGGCCGACGTGGCGCGCCTGGAAGTCGGCCGCCAGAGCTATGACTTCGAAACGCGCCTGAACGGCAAGAAGGCGGTCGGCGCGGCGGTGCAGCTTGCGCCGGGCGCCAACGCCATCGACACCGTCAAGGCCGTGAATGCCCGCCTGAAGGAACTGTCGGCTTCGTTCCCCGAAGACATTGCGTACTCGGTGCCGTTCGACACCTCCAAGTTCGTCAGCGTGGCCATCACAAAGGTGGTGCACACGCTGCTGGAAGCCATGGTGCTGGTCTTCCTGGTGATGTACCTGTTCCTGCAGAACTTCCGCTACACGCTGATTCCGACCATCGTCGTGCCGGTGTGCCTGCTGGGCACGTTCGCGGTGATGTCGGTGCTGGGCTTCTCGGTGAACATGATGACCATGTTCGGCATGGTGCTGGCCATCGGCATCCTGGTCGACGACGCTATCGTGGTGGTTGAAAACGTCGAGCGCATCATGGCCGAGGAAGGCCTATCGCCGCGCGAAGCCACGGTCAAGGCGATGGAACAGGTGTCCGGCGCCATCGTCGGCATCACGCTGGTGCTGTCGGCGGTGTTTTTGCCGCTGGCGTTCATGAGCGGTTCGGTGGGCGTCATCTACCAGCAGTTTTCGCTGTCGCTGGCGGTGTCGATCCTGTTCTCGGGCTTTTTGGCGCTGACCTTCACGCCGGCCCTGTGCGCCACGTTCCTCAAGCCCATTCCGAAGGGCCACCACGACGAAAAGAAGGGCTTCTTCGGCGGGTTCAACCGCGCATTCAACCGCCTGACGGGCCGCTTCGAGGCGCTCAATTCCCGCCTGGTGCGCCGCACCGGCCGCTACATGGTGATTTACTTGGCCATCGTGGCCGTGCTGGCCGTGCTGTACATGCGCGTGCCGGAATCCTTCGTGCCGCCGGAAGACCAGGGCTACGTCATCGTCGACGTGCAACTGCCGCCGGGCGCGACGCACGTGCGCACCGACAAGGTGGTGGCCGACGTCGAGCAGCACCTGCTGTCGCTGGACGCCATGGGCGATGCCTTCACCGTCATGGGTTTCAGCTTCTCGGGCACGGGTCAGAACGCGGGCATCGCGTTTCCGACGCTCAAGGACTGGTCCGAGCGGGGCAAGGGCCAATCGGCCGCCGACGTGGCCGACAGCGTGAACGCGCGTTTCGCGGTGATCGACGACGGCGCGGTTATGGCCGTCAACCCGCCGCCCATCGACGGATTGGGCAATTCGGGCGGCTTCGCGCTGCGGCTGCAGGACCGCGGCGGCGTGGGCCGCGCGGCGCTGACCGAAGCGCGAGACCAGCTGCTGGCGCAGGCCAACAGTTCGCCCGTGATCGCCTACGCCATGATGGAAGGCCTGGCCGACGCGCCGCAGCTGCGGCTGGACATCGACCGCGAAAAGGCCGAGGCGCTGGGCGTGGGTTTTGACGTAATCAGCACGGCGATTTCGTCGGCGTATGGGTCGGCCACCGTCAACGACTTTGCCAACGCCGGCCGCCTGCAGCGCGTGGTGGTGCAGGCCGACGTGCGCGACCGCATGACGCCCGAGAGCATCCTGAAGCTGAACGTGCCGAACAAGACCGGCGGCATGGTGCCGCTCAGCGCGTTCGTGAAGACGGACTGGGAGAACGGCCCCGTGCAGATCTCCCGCTACAACGGCTATCCGGCGTTCAAGATTGCGGGCGACGCCATGCCCGGCAGCAGCACAGGCCAGGCCATGGCCGAGATCGAGCGCATCGTGGCCGGCTTGCCGGAGGGCATTGGTTACGAATGGACCGGCCTGTCGTACCAGGAGAAGTTCGCGGGGTCGCAGGCGCCGATGCTGTTCGCGCTGGCCTTCCTGGTGGTGTTCCTGCTGATGGTCGCCCTGTATGAAAGCTGGTCGATTCCGGCATCCGTGATGCTGATCGTGCCGATTGGCGCGCTGGGGTCGGTGCTGGCGGTGACGGTGCTGGGCATGCCGAACGACGTGTACTTCAAGGTCGGTCTCATCACCATCATCGGCCTGGCGGCCAAGAACGCCATCCTGATCGTGGAGTTTGCCAAGAGCCTGCGCGAACAGGGCCACAGCCTAGCCGACGCCGCCATCCAGGCCGCCAAGCTGCGCTTCCGTCCCATCGTGATGACGTCGCTGGCCTTCATCCTGGGCGTGGTGCCGCTGGCGTTGGCCTCCGGCGCGGGCGCGGCCAGCCAGCGCGCGCTGGGCGTGGGTGTGATCGGCGGCATGCTGACCGCCACGCTGCTGGGCGTGATCTTCGTTCCCATCTTCTTCGTGTGGGTGCTGTCGCTGGTGCAGCGCAAGCGGGGCAAGGCCGCGCCCGCTGCCAACGCCGCGCCGCGCACCGTGCAGGAGTAACGCCATGATGCAGACCTTGTTTCCCTTGCGGCTGTCCGCCTTGCTGCTGACGGCGGCGCTGGCGGGTTGCTCGCTCGCGCCTGTCTATGAACGTCCGGCGTCTCCCGTGGGCGACCACTGGAGCCTGGCGGCGTCCGGCCCCGGCGAGTCGGCGGCGGCGACGCTGGACTGGCAGTCCTTCATCACCGACGACGCCTTGCGCAAGCTGGTGGAACTGGCGCTGGCCAACAACCGCGACCTGCGCCAGACGCTGCTCGACATCGAGGCGGCCCGGGCGCAGTACCAGATCACCCGCGCGGACCGGCTGCCCGGCATCGACGCGCAGGGCACGGGCACGCGCCAGCGTGTGCCGGCAGACCTGAGCAGCACGGGCGCCTCGTCGGTCCAAAGCAGCTATCAGGCCGGCCTGGGCCTGACCGCCTTCGAACTGGATCTGTTCGGCCGTGTGCGCAGCCTGTCGGATGCCGCCTTGCAGGAGTATCTGGCGACCGAGGCCACCGCGCGCAGCGCGCAGATCAGCCTGGTGGCCGAGGTGATCCAGGCGTATGTGGCGCGCGATAGCGCGCAGCGGCGCCTGGATGTGACGCGCCAGACGTTGGCCAGCCGCGAGGCGTCGCTGGCGCTGACCGCCAAGCGCCGGCAGGCGGGCGCGGCCACCGCGCTTGACTATCAGGAAGCGCTGGGCCTGACCGAGCAGTCACGCGCCGAGCTCGAGCGCACGGATCGCGAGGTCCGCCAGGCCGGCAACGCGCTCGGTCTGCTGGTGGGCATCAGCGACCTGTCGCCGTATCTGCCGGCGCGCACGGCCGATGCCCCGATGCTGGTGCAGGAGATCGCGGCGGGCGCGCCATCCGCGCTGCTGGAAAACCGGCCGGACATCCTGGCCGCCGAACATGCGCTGCAGGCGCGCAACGCCAGCATCGGCGCGGCGCGGGCCGCGTTCTTTCCCAGCATTTCGCTGACCGGCCTGTTCGGCAGTTCCAGCGCGGACCTGTCGGGCCTGTTCGAAGCCGGCCAGCGCGCCTGGTCGTTCACCCCGCAGATCACGCTGCCGATCTTTGCCGGCGGGCGCAACGTGGCCAACCTGGATCTGGCCACCGTGCGCAAGGACATTGCCGTGGCCCAGTACGAACGCACGATCCAGACGGCGTTCCGCGAGGTGTCTGACGCGTTGGTGGCCACCGAGACGCTGCGGCGTGAAGAGGCGTCCCGGCTTGCGCTGGCGCAGTCCAGCCAGGTGGCCCTGCAGCTGTCCGAGGCGCGTTACCGCGGCGGCGTGGACAGCCATCTGCGCTATCTGGATGCGCAGCGCAGCGCCTACACCGACCAGATCGCCTACATCGACGTCAGCGCGCAGCGCCAGGCGGCGCTGGCGACCTTGTTCAAGGCGCTGGGCGGCGGGTGGCCGGCCCAGCAGCCGCCGCGGGCGGCACTGGACTGAGCGGCGAAAGGGGGGCGCCGGACGGACCCCCGGTTGTGACCCGTGCGGATCCGCTGCGCACGGGCCGCCCGCCGCCTACGCCTTGCGCAGCCCAGCCCGCGGCACGGACGGCTGGCTTGCGTCGTCCACTTCCACCGGCTGCCTGCCGCGCCCGATCAGCCACGCGCAGAAGGCCGACACGACCCCCGCAAACATCACATACAGGCAGATCAGCCACGGCTGCCCGCCGCCCGTCTTGAGCAGTGCGGTGGCGATGATCGGCGTGATGCCGGACGCGAAGATGCCCGAGAACTGGTAGACGAATGAGATGCCGGTGTAACGCACCTTGGCATCGAAAAGTTCGCAGAACAGCGCGGCCTCCGGACCGTACACGGCGGCGTACAGGATCCCGAACGGAATGATGATGGCCAGCCAGATCAGCATCACGTTGCCGCCGCTGTTGATCATCATCCAGAAGCCGGGGAAGGTCGCTGCGGCGGTGATGAGCGAACCCCAGAAGTACACGCGGGTACGGCCGATGCGGTCGGACAGCCGGCCGAAGAAGGGGATGAAGAAGCACATCACCAGCGCCGCCGCCATCACCCCGATCAGCGCCTCGGTCCGGGTGATCTGCACCGATTGCGTCAGGAACGAGATCGAGAACACCCCGAAGACGTTGAAGAACACACCGTCGATATAGCGCGCGCCCATCCCCTTGACGACGTTGCCCGGATAGCGGCGCATCATGTCCATGAACGGGATGCGGCTTTCGGCGTTCTGCGCCTTGACCGCCGTGAACTCCGGCGTCTCCTTGATGTTGAGCCGGATGTACATGCCCACGGCCACCATCGCGGCGGACGCCAGGAAGGCGACGCGCCAGCCCCACGCCATGAACTGCTCGTCGGTCAGCAGCACGGACAGCAGCGCCACCGTGCCCGAGGCCAGGCACAGCCCGATCGCCAGCCCGATCTGCGGCAGCGACGCGTAGAAGCCTTTCTTGTCGGGCGGGGCATATTCATAGGCCATGAGCACCGCGCCGCCCCATTCGCCGCCCAGCCCGATGCCCTGGAACACACGCAAGAGCAGCAGCAGGATGGGCGCCCAGATGCCGATCATCTCGTACGTGGGCACCAGGCCGATCAGGAAGGTGGCGATGCCCATGATCATCAGCGTCATCACCAGCATGCTTTTTCGGCCGATGCGGTCGCCGAAGTGGCCGAAGATCAGTCCGCCCAGCGGCCGGGTCACGAAGCCGACGGCGAACGTCGTGTAGGCGAGCATGGTCGAGACCAGCGGATCGCCGGTGGGAAAGTACAGCTTGTTGAATACGATGCCGGCGACGACGCCATACAGGAAAAAGTCGTACCACTCGATGGTGGCGCCGATCAGCGAGGCGGTGACGACTTTGCGCACCGCCGCTTCGTTTTGCTTGGCCATGTCCAGTCTCCTTTGGTGGGTCGGCCGGACAATCTGCGCTGCCGCGGCCGGGTCTGTCTGCGATATGCGTTTCCTAACCGGGGTCCGTCATCTCCATCCGCGCGGGCGTGCGCACGGTCTGCGCGCGCGCCTGCCGCACGTCCTGCAGCATGAAATCCGCCGCGCGCTCGGCCAGCATCACGACCGGCGCGTTGGTGTTGCCCGAGACCAGCGTGGGCATGATCGAGCAATCCACCACGCGCAGCGCCGACACGCCGTGCACGCGCAGGCGCTCGTCGACCACCGCCATGGGGTCGCTGCGCGGGCCCATCTTCGCGGTGCCCGAAGGGTGGAAGATGGTGGCGCCGTACTCGCGGCAGAAGTGCAGGATCTCGTCGTCCGTCTGCACGTCCGGGCCGGGGCGGAATTCGCGTTTCATCAGGCCGGCCAGCGGCTCGGTCACGGCGACCCGGCGCGCGTACCGGACGGCGGCCACGGCCATGCGGCGGTCCAGCTCCGTCGACAGGTAATTCGGCAGCATGGACGGCGCCTCGAACGGGTCCGTGCTGCGCAGCTGTACGCGGCCGCGCGAGCTGGGCCGCAGCTGGCACACCGAATAGGTGCAACCCGAGAAGGGATGCACCTTGCCGCCCGCCATGTCGGCCGACAGCGTGGCGAAATGGAATTGGGTGTCGGGCGTGCGGCTGGCCGGGTCAACCCGGCAGAACAGGCCCCCCTGGTTGATGCCCACGGCCAGCGGACCGCTGCGCAGCAGCAGCCATTGCAGCCCCATGCGCAGGCGGCCGTGCAGCGTGCGCAACTGGTCGTTGGTGGTGATCGGGCGCGTGGTCTCGTAGATCAGGCGGATCTGCAGATGGTCCTGCAGGTTTTCGCCCACGCCGGGCAGGTCGCGCACGATGCCGATGCCGAACTCGCGCAGCAGGCTGGCCGGGCCGATGCCGGACAGCTGAAGCAGTTGCGGCGATTGCAGGGCGCCTGCGCAAAGCACCACCTCGCGCCGGGCGCGCAGCGTTCGGACCTGGCCATCGCGGCGGTAGCGCACGCCGCAGGCGCGGCTGCCTTCGAACAGCACGGCCATCGCGTGCGCATCGGTTTCGATGCGCAGGTTGGGGCGGTCCTGCGCGGGCCGCAGGTAGGCCACGGCCGTGGAGCAGCGCCGCCCGTTGCGGGTGGTGAGCTGGTAATAGCCCACGCCTTCCTGGTCGCCCGAATTGAAGTCACGGACGCGCGGCATGCCCAGCTTGCCGGCGGCGTCGATCAGCGCTTCCACCAGCGGATGCGGCGTCTTGATGGAGGTGGCGTTCAGCGGGCCCTCGGTGCCGCGGGTAGGGCCTGGGCCCAGATCGTTGTTTTCCAGCTTGCGGAACCAGGGCAGGCAGTCGTCCCAGCCCCAGCCCGGGTTGCCGGCTTCGGCCCAGGCGTCGTAGTCGTCGCGCTGGCCGCGGATGTAGATCAGGCCATTGATGGAACTGGAGCCGCCCAGCGTGCGGCCGCGCGGCCAGTAGATGCGCCGGTCCAGCATGTTGGGATCCGGGTCGGTGTAGTAGCCCCAGTTCACCACCTTGTGGAACATCGTCTTGCCGTAGCCGATGGGAATATGGATCCAGGGATAGGTGTCCTTCGGACCGGCCTCCAGCAGGCAGACCGAATGCGCGCCGTCCGCGCTCAACCGGTTGGCCATCACGCATCCGGCCGAGCCGGCGCCCACCACGATGTAATCGACGGTATCGGACATTTCCGCGCGGTCTCCCTTATATTTGTTCGGCATGACCGGCCGGTGCAGACTCCGCAATGCGGACCAGGCCGGCATCTGAGGCGATTCTAGGAAGCGCGCGCACAGAACAAAGCACAACACGCGCTGGGGCGGAGAAATGGAACAGAACATGCGGCTTCGGTTTCAAAATCGCAGTGCAGCATCGCAGGAGCCGGCAGATGGCCGGTCCGACGACGCGGGCGGACAGCAGGAGGCCGCCCGTTCGTTGCGGGCGTTGCTGGTGCTGGATCATCTGGCGCGGGCGCAGCATCCGCCCACGCTGGCGCAGCTTGCGCAGCGGCTCGACATGCCCAAGACCACGTTGATGCGCCTCTTGGCGGCCATGCAGCGCGCCGGCTTCGTGGCCGCTACGCCCACCGAAAACGGATTCGTCCCGGGGCCGCAGGCCACCTCGCTGGCGCTCGCCACGCTGCGCGCCTGCGCCTTCACCCGCGCGTGCCGCGCCGTGCTGACCCAACTGGTGGGCACGCTGGGCGAAACCTGCAACCTGACGGCGCCCGATGGCGACCGCGTCGTCTACATGGAGCGCGTCGAGACCAATGAGCCGTTGCGGCTCTTTTTTGCGGTGGGCAGCCACGTGCCCATGCACTGCACGGCAAGCGGCAAGCTGTTCCTGGCCTCGATGAACCGCCTGGAGCGCAGCCGCGTGCTGGCCCGCCTGCCGCTCACGCGCAACACGCCGCGCACGCTGACCGACCCGGCGCGGCTTGAGGCCGAGCTGGAGCGGCTGGCCGTGCGCGGCATCGGCATCGACAACGAGGAATTCGTGCGCGGCATGAGCGCGGTGGCGGTCCCGGTGCGCGACGGCGAAGACCGCGTGGTCGCGGCGGTGGCTTGCCATGCGCCCACGGCGCGTGTGATGCTGGACGATCTGCTGCGCGCCGTGCCGGTGCTGCAGCGCGCGGCGCAGTCGCTGCACGAGGTGCTGGCGGCGCACCGGCCGGGCGGTTGAACCCGGCGACGGGCACAGCCGTCCGGGCCATCAGGGGGTCATGCGGCCCCCGCTCACCATCCAGCGCGTGCCATACCGGTCGACCAGCGCGCCGTAGGCTTCTGCCCAGAACGTCTTTTGAAGCGGCATCGTGACGCTGCCGCCTTCGGCCAGAAGGTCGAACACCCGGTGCGCGTCCGACACGGTGGGATACACCAGTGCCAGCGCCACCCCCCGGTTGCCGGGGTAGGGGTGTCCGGCGGTGGCGTCGCTGCCCAGCAAGGTTTGCTCATCCAGCGTAAGGCGGGCGTACATGACGCGCCCGGCGTCCTCCTCGGACAGGATGGGCATGACGGCATCGGCGGGCGCATCGGCATAACGGACCAGCGCGTCAAGGCGGCCTCCCAGCACGCGTTCGTAAAAGCGCATGGCTTCGGCGCAATTGCCGTCGAAACTGAGGTAGGCGGATAACTGGGGCATGATGGCTCCGGGCGGGGTGAAGTGCGGCGGGTCCGCATGGGCAAGGCGGGCGGCACAGGCCTATGATGGGAGTCTGATCCGATAACGGCCGGGAGACAATCCATGCAACAAGGAAGCTGCCACTGCGGACAGATCGCCTATGAAGTCGATGGCGATGTGTCCCAGGTGCTGGAATGCAATTGCTCGCACTGCAGCCGCAAGGGCTATCTGCTGTGGTTCGTGCCGCGCGCCGCGCTGCGCATCACGTCCTCGACGCAGACGCTGTCCACGTACACCTTCAACAAGCACGTGATTTCGCACCATTTCTGCGCCAATTGCGGCTGCGCGCCGTTCGGTTTCGGCGTGGGCGCCGAAGGCAAGGAGACCGCGGCCGTCAACGTGCGCTGCCTGGAAAATGTGGACTTGAATGCGCTGACCCGCATTCCCTACGATGGCCGCAATACCTGATTGGCGGCCCCGGCCCCCGACGGATCGGAACAGGGCCGCCGCGAAAGGGCGGCGGCGTCACGATTTTTTCACGATGGAGCGGTGCAATGAGCACGGTAAGGCTGCTGAGCGATGACGAGATCCGTAGAAGTCCCGAGGCCTGGGCGGTGTTGGAAGACATCCGCGCCACGCGCAAATCGGACTTCGTCAACAATTTCTGGCGGGCGCTGGCCAACGATCCGCCGCGGATGCGCAGCGTCTGGGAGCAGCTCAAGACGGTAATGATGGCCGAAGGCGAGCTCTCGCCGCTGGTGCGCGAGCTGATCTACATCGCGGTGTCCACGGCCAATGGGTGCGCGTATTGCGTTCATTCCCACACGGCCTCGGCCCGCGCCAAGGGCATGACCGACGGCCAGCATGCGGAACTGCTGGCGGTGATCGCGATGGCGTCGCAGACCAACGCGCTGGCGACGGCGCTGCAGGTGCCGGTGGACGAAGCGTTCCACGTGACATGAACAGGAGGCGGCCATGTCGCTGATTCCCTTGTTTCCATTGTCCAACGCGCTGTTTCCCGACGGCGTGGTGCAACTGCGCATCTTCGAGGTGCGCTACCTGGACATGATCCGCCGCAGCATCGCCGAGAACACCGAATTCGGCATCGTGGGCCTGCTGGCCGGTAGCGAGGTCCGTTCCCCGGAAGGCGAGGAGACGCTGTCGCCGGTCGGCACGATGGCCCGGGTTGAACGCTGGGAGGCGCCCATGCCGGCCTTGCTGGAAATCCGGTGCCGCGGCGCCGGGCGCTTTCGGCTGCGGTCCAGCGAGGTGGCAAAATACGGCCTTTGGATGGGCGAGGCCGAGCCCATCCCCGACGATCCGCCCACGCCCGTGCCGGCAACCATGCAGGCCAGCGCCGATGCGCTGGGCCGGCTGGTGGCGCAGTGGCAGCGGGACGGCGTGCCCGCCGAACGCATGCCGCTTGCGCCGCCGTTCCGGCTGGACGACTGCGGCTGGGTGGCGAACCGCTGGTGCGAACTCTTGCCGCTGCCGCCGGACGACAAGGCGACCCTGCTGGCGCTGACCGATCCGGTCTCGCGGCTGGCGGCGATTCAGGACGTGCTGCGCGGACAGGGACTGGCGTAGCGCGCGGCCCGACTTTATTTGGACACCATGGAAATCAGAGTAGACGAAGGCCTGCGCGCCTATATAGACCCGCTGACCGAGGACGAACACGCCGCGCTGGAGCGCAGCCTGCTGGCCGAAGGGTGCCGCGACGCCCTTGTGCTGTGGGGCGATCTGCTGGTCGACGGCCACAACCGCTACGCCATCTGCGTCAAGCACGACATTCCCTTCAAGACCATCCAGCATCCGCACTTCAAGTCCATCGAGGACGTGCATCTGTGGATGATCGAGAACCACCTGGGCCGGCGCAGCGTGTCGGACTTTCAGCGGGGGGTGCTGGCGCTGCGCAAGAAGGAGATCCTGCTGGCGCGCACCGGGCCGGAGGCCGGGGCGGCGACTGGCGAGGGGGCGACAGAAGGCGCAGCTTCGGAAGGCGCGCCGTCCGACGGATCGCCGTCCGACGACTCCCCACCTTGGGACGAGGACGCGCCCGGGGCCGGCGCCGCGCCGATGCGCGGCCACGCCAATCCCGACTGGAAGCCGGCCGTGCCCAGCCGGCAGGCGCTGGCGCGCGCCGCCCGCATCAGCAGCAACACCCTGGGCCAGATCGAAAAGATCCAGAAGTCCGCGGCGCCGGAATTGGTGCGCGCGGTCAAGGAAGGCGCCATCTCCATCAACGCCGCGGCGGCCGTGGCGTCGCTGCCGGCGGAACGGCAGGCTGCCGCGGTTGCCGGCGGCCGCAAGGAATTGCAGCAGGCCGCCCGGGAAGTGCGCCAGGCCAAGGCCCCGCCACCCCGCGAGGCGCCGCCCGAGGAGCCCATCGAGAACATCGCCGACATGCCGGCCGAGATCGCTCGCCTGCGCCAGTTGCTGGCCAAGCTGACGGACGAGCGTGACCAGCTCAAGAAGAAGGTCATGCACCTGACGGTGGCGTTGTCCGAGGCGCGCAGCGCGTCGGGCGCCGGCGATGACTGAGCGCGGATGCAGGAATAAGGGATAACCCTTAAACCGCTTAATCCACGAAAAATATTCGTGGATCGCTGGGAATTTATATCGTTTTGAGGAAAGGCTTGCGCGGCTTTGTAATGCAGGTTCGCTTCAACGCTCCTTGCATTCACACTGACTTTCCTTATGAATCCCATCGGATATCGCATTCTTTCCCGTACCGCGCCGGCCGTCGCCGCCGACGTGCTGGCCGGCTTTGCCACCATCGGCTCGGCCCAGATCAGCGACTGCATGAATCGTCTGTACGGCGTGTCGGGCCTGCGTCCGCTGCATAATGGCGCACGCCGCACGGTCGGCGTGGCGCTGACCGTCAAGACCCGTCCGGGCGACAACCTGATGATCCACAAGGCGATTTCGCTGGGCGGGGCGGGCGACGTGATCGTCGTGGACGGCGCGGGCGACACCAGCAACGCGCTGGTGGGCGAACTGATGATGATGGACGCGCAGTCGCGCGGGATCGAAGGATTCGTGATCGACGGCGCCGTGCGCGACGCGGACGTGTTCGCGCAGAGCGAATTCGGTTGCTTTGCCCGCGACGTGTCGCACAAGGGGCCGTACAAGGACGGTCCGGGCGAGATCAACGTGCCCGTGTCGGTGGGCGGCCAGGTGGTCAACCCCGGCGACGTGGTCGTGGGCGACGCCGATGGCGTGGTGGTGATTCCGGCCGAACACGCCAGCGCCGTGCTGGCGCTGGCGCTCAAGAAGGAAGACGACGAAGCCGTGGCCAAGGAAAAGCTGCGCGCCGGCACGTACACCAAGCCGTGGCTGGAAAAGACCCTGGCCGAAAAGATGGGAGCGGCCAAATGAGCATCGTCGCCGACCGCATCAAGCGCATCAAGCTGTCGCCCAGCGTCGCCGCGCGCGCCATCATCGCCGAACTGCGCGAACAGGGCCGCCGCATCATCGACCTGACCATCGGCGAACCCGATTTCTCGACGCCCGAGCACATCCGGCAGGCCGCGACGGCCGCCATGAACCGCGGCGAAACCAAGTATCCGCCGGCGCAGGGCACGCTCGCCCTGCGCAAGGCCGCGGCCGCGCACCTGCTGGAAGCGACCGGCGTGACGTACCCGGCTTCGCGCGTCATTGTCAGCACCGGCGCCAAGCAGGTGATCTTCAACGGCCTGGCCGCCACGCTGAACGATGGCGACGAAGTGCTGATTCCCGCGCCGTTCTGGGTGTCCTATCCGGACATGGTCCTGGTCAACGGCGGCGTGCCGGTGACGGTGGAAACGTCGCCCGCCAGCGACTACAAGGTCACGCCCGACGCCCTGGAACGCGCCATCACGCCGCGCACCAAGTGGCTGATGATGAACGCGCCCAGCAACCCGACCGGATCGGTCTACACCGCGGAAGAACTGCGCGGCCTGACCGAGGTCCTTGCGCGTCATCCGCACGTCTGGCTGATGACCGACGACATCTACGCGCGCCTGAACTTCACCGGCGAGCCCACCGTGCATCCGCTGCAGGTGGCGCCGGAACTGGCCGAACGCACCCTCGTGGTCAACGGCGTGTCCAAGGCCTACGCCATGACGGGCTGGCGCATCGGCTACGGCGCCGGTCCCGATGAGCTCATCAAGGCAATGGCGATCCTGCAATCGCAAAGCACGTCGGGCGCCTCGTCGGTCAGCCAGGCGGCCGCGCTGCAAGCGTTGACGGGCCCGCAGGACTGCGTCGTGGAGTTTGCCAAGGTGTTTCGCGAACGCCGCGACCTGGCGATCGCCGAATTGTCGGGCACGCCGGGCCTGGACATCGTGGTGCCGCAGGGCGCGTTCTATGTCTTTCCGGACTGCTCGGGCCTCTTGGGCAAGAAGACGCCGGCCGGCGACGTGATCGCCAGCGATACCGACCTGACACATTACCTGCTGCGCGAAGCGGGCGTGGCGGTCATCGACGGTCACGCCTACGGCGCGCCGGGCACGTTCCGGCTGTCGTTCGCGGCCTCGCTGGACGATATCCGGCAGGGTTGCTCGGCGATCCGCGAGGCGTGCGCCAAGCTGGCCTGATGCCCGATACCCGCCGGACCTCGGCGGTCCGGCGTGATCGATTCAACGCCATCGACTCCACGCCATCGATTCAACGTCCTATTCAGTCTGTTCACCAAACAACCAATCAAGGGGAATGAACCATGAAGCGTCACACTTTCTTTGCCGCCTGCCTGGGCCTGGCTACGCTGGCCGCGGGCGGAATCGCCCACGCCGACCAGCTTGACGACATCAAGGCGCGCGGCGAGCTGGTCTGCGGCACGTTGGGCACGTCGCAACCCTTCAGCTTCCAGGACGCCGCGACACGCCAACTGGTGGGCTATGACGTGGACGTTTGCAAGCTGGTCGCCGACAAGCTGGGCGTCAAGGTCAACTACAAGCTGCTGTCGGTGGCGGCGCGCGTGCCCGAGCTGAACGAAGGGCGCGTGGACATCCTGGCGGCCAACCTGGGCTATTCGCCCGACCGCGCCCAGCAGATCGCCTTCAGCCACTCGTACTACGTCAGCCCGCAAAAGCTGATGGTGCGCAAGGATTCGGGCCTGGATTCGATCGAGGCCCTGAACGGCCGCCGCATCGGCGCGACCAAGGGGTCCAGCTCCGAGCGCGAAATCAAGCGCATTCTGGACAAGTCGCAGGTGATTGGCTACGGCGACAGCTCGGCCACGTACCTCGCCCTGCAACAGAAGAAGGTCGACGCGCAGTTTGCCTCCGAGCTGGTGCTGGTGCGCCTGGTGCTGCAAAGCCCGCCGACCGCGCCGGTCAGCGTCATCCCGAAGGCGGTGTTCGATGAGCCCTGGGGCCTGGGCGTGCGCAAGTCCGAACCGCGTTTCCTGGAAACGGTGAACCAGGCGCTGGACGAGGCCGAAGCCTCCGGCGCGGCGGCCAAGCTGTTCGACAAGTGGTTTGGCCCCGAGACGCCGTACAAGCTGGAACGCAGCTTCAAGATCGGCCCGATTGCCGGCTGAGGCACGGACCCGGGCGTTTCCTTCGCCACTCCCGTCACGGCTTCGGCGCGTCCCGCAAGGCGGCGCGCGCGAAGCCGTGATGCTTGGCGCCGCGCGCCCGATCGCAGGAGATTGACAGGTTTATGAGCTTTCTAGACGCTTCCCAATACCAGCTGCTGCTCAGCGGCATGGCGGTCACCGTGCAGCTGTTTCTGGTTGCATGGGTCATGGCGTTCACCATCGCGGTGACGCTGGTGGTGGTGCGCGCCACCAATCTGGCGCCGTGCCGCTGGCTGGTCGACGCCTATGTGGAATACCACCGCAACGTGCCCCTGCTGGTGCAGGTGCTGTTCTGGTATTTCGGCATGCCCGAATTGCTGCCCGAAGGGTTCCGCATGTGGCTGTACGCGCACAACGCCGAAATGTCGCTGGCGGCGATCGCGCTGGCGCTGGGGTCGGCCGCCTATATCGCCGAAGACATCCGCAGCGGCCTGCGCGCCATTCCGGGCACGCAGTTCGAGGCCGCCCGCGCGCTGGGCGCCAGCTATCTGCAATGCATGCGCTTCGTGATCGTGCCGCAGGCGCTGCGCATCTCCATTCCGCCGCTGGTCGGGCGCGCGCTGCTGCTGTTCAAGAACACCAGCGTGGCCATGGCGATCGGCGTGATGGAGCTGACCTACCAGGCGCGGGAAATCGAAAACGAGACCTACCGCACCTTCGCCACCTTCGGCGCGGCGACGATCATGTACCTGCTGGGATCGTTCCTGATCATGGCTTTCGGATCGCGCATCTACGCCCGTTATCGTCTGAACCGCGGAGGCCACGGTGCTTGATCTGCTGATGCAATACTGGCCCACGCTGCTCGTGGGCCAATACCCCAACGGTCCGCTGGGCGGACTGGCGCTCACCCTGATCCTGGCCGCGCTCGGCCTGGCGATGTCCTTGCCGCTGGCGCTGTTGATCGCGCTGGCGCGTGTCAGTCCCTATGGCTGGCTGCGCACGGCCAGCAAGGCCCTGGTCAATGTGGTGCGCGGCATGCCGCTGCTCATGCTGATCTTCTGGGCTTACTTCGTCGTGCCCAAGATCACCGGGCAGGTGGTCAGCGGCTTCTGGACGCTGATCTTTGCGCTGGTGGTCTATGAAAGCGCCTACCTGTCCGAGGTGATCCGGTCCGGCATCGAGGCGGTGCCGCGCGGGCAGATCGAAGCCTCGCGCTCGCTGGGCGTGGGCTACTGGACGACGATGCGCAAGGTGGTGCTGCCGCAGGCGCTGTTCAACGTGCTGCCCAGCATGACCAGCCAGTTCGTGTCCACCATCAAGGAAACGTCGCTGGGCTATGTCATCAGCGTCAATGAACTGACTTTTGCCGCCAACCAGGTCAACAACCTCGTGCTGACGCAGCCGCTGCAGGTGTTCGGCATTCTGGCCATCATCTACTTCTTGGTGTGCTTCAGCCTGAGCCGCGGCTTGAGCTGGCTGGACCTGCGCATCCGCCGTTCGCGGGCCATGGCTTAAAGGAACAAAACATGATCAATCTCGAAAAAGTGAACAAGTGGTACGGCGAGCATCATGTGCTCAAGGACGTGGACCTGTCGGTGGCGCGCGGCGAAGTGCTGGTGGTCTGCGGCCCGTCGGGGTCGGGCAAGTCGACCATGATCCGCACGATCAACCGGCTGGAGCCCATCGAGAAGGGCCGCATCCTGATCGATGGCCAGGACATCTACCAGAAGGGCGCGAACCTGAACGCCCTGCGCCAGAAGATCGGCTTCGTGTTTCAGCAGTTCAACCTGTTTCCGCACATGAGCGTGCTGGAGAACGTGATCTTCGCGCCGGTGAACATCCGCAAGCAGCCTCGCAAGCAGGCCGTGGAGCTGGCGCGCAGCCTGCTCGATCGCGTGGGGCTGGCGCACAAGATCGACGCCTATCCCGGATCGCTGTCGGGTGGTCAGCAGCAGCGGGTGGCGATTGCGCGCGCGCTGGCCCTGCAGCCGCCGGTCATGCTGTTCGATGAGCCGACCAGCGCGCTCGACCCGGAGATGGTGGGCGAGGTGCTGCAGGTGATGAAGGGGCTGGCCAAGGACGGCATGACGATGGTGTGCGTGACGCACGAAATGGGCTTTGCGCGCGACGTCTGCGACCGCGTGGTGTTCATGGACGCGGGCGAGATCCTGGAGATGGACACGCCCGAGCGCTTTTTCAGCGCGCCTGCGCATCCGCGCGCGCAGCGCTTCCTGGCGGACATCCTGCATCCGCGGGGATGATCCGGGCCGAGCGGCCTCGGTGGTAATGTTGGGGGTTTCCATGCGCTTTTCTTCGACCGCGGCGATGTACACCCTCAAACAGCTGGAGGCCTTTTATTGGAGTTCCGAACTGGGCAGCTTCAGCGCGTCGTCGCGCAAGCTGCACACCACCCAATCGGCCGTGGCCAAGCGGGTGGGCGAACTCGAGGCCTTTGCGGGCGCGCCCCTGTTCGAGCGGCGGGCCAAGAAACTCCTGATGACCCCGCAGGGCCGCAAGCTCTTTGAGCTGGCAAGCCAGATGCTGGAGCTGAACAGCCGGATCGTCCAGAACATGGCCGATCCGGCCAGCTTTGAAGGCGTGGTGCGGCTGGGCGTGACGGAACTGGTCGGCATGACCTGGCTGGCCGGGCTGATCAAGCAGATCAGCCAGCGCTACCCGCGCGTGCAGCTGATGCCCGAGATCGACGGCGGCATCACCCTGTATGAGCGGCTGGAGCAGGACGAACTGGACCTGGCGATCATGCCGGGTCCGTTCTGGGGTTACCAGTACGATTGCACGCATCTGGGCGCGGTCACCAATGTGTGGATGGCCAGCCCGGCGCTGGACATCGATGTCGCCGCCGCGCTGACGCCGCAGGACCTGGCGCCGTACCCCGTCATTTCGCAGCCCACCAATTCGGCGTTATCGCATCTGTATGACGCGTGGTTCGCCGAGCAGGGAATGCCCGTCAAGCGGGTGCTGACGTGCAACAGTCTGGGCATGATGGCCCAGCTGACGATGCTGGGATTGGGGATCAGCTATCTGCCGGGCGCCTACTTTGCGCCGCTGGTGGCGCGCGGGGCGCTGTGCCAGCTGAATGTGCAGCCGGACCTGCCGACCATCAACTACTACGCGGTGCACAAAAAGAACATCGTCAACCCGGTCGTGTCCCGGGTGATCGACATTGCGCGCGAGGAATGCGCCTTCGAGGTGGCGGGGGCGTTCCTGCCGCATGTGCCGCCGGCGGCGCGGCCGCTCGGGGTGGGTGAAAAGGGCGAGTGAAAAGCGCGAGTGGAAAGGGCGGGTTGGCCGATCGGGACCTGGCCGGGGATTGATTGGCAAGGCCAGCGACCGGTGCGGCCGCTGGCCTTGCGCTTGTCTTGGTGCGGCGCCCGGTCCTGCCGCTGAGGCGGCCGGACGCGGGCCGGCTGGCGCCGTCAACCGCAGCGGATTGCCGTCATCACGTCCTTGTCGTCCACGATGAGGTTCAGGCGGGTGTTGTTGTATTCCATGGTGACCACCTGGCCCGGGCGCAGCATGCGCGCGGTGGCGCTGCCGCTGCGCGTGCGCATGTCTTCCATGACGGAGGGCGTGGCTTTCTGGCCGATCAGCGATTGCAGCGCGCCCGCGTCGCAGCTCTTGCCGCTGGTGCTGCCGGGCATGGACGAGGATGAACCGTAGGAAGCGCCAGCGCCGGTGCTCGAGGAAGAGGACGCGCTCGAGGAGCTGGATGCCGGCGCGCTGGATGTGCGCGAACCGCCAGTATTGGCGCACGCAGCCAGGCTGGCAACCAGCAGGAAGGGGATCAGCTTGCGGATCATGTAGGACTCCTTACAACGAGCGGACAAAAACCCATGATAGACCAGCGGCGATGTGCTGTGGTCAAGGCGCGGCGGCCCCTGTGCAACCGGGCAACAGCGGCAGGCGGCTGGCCGCGCAGCTTTAGTGGAAATCGCGGCTTTGCGCCGCCAGTCCGCCAAGCAGGTCGGACATATCCACCAGCCGCTGCGCGATCAGGTGGCGCACGCCGTCCACGCTTTGCCAGGCGCCAAAGACCCCCAGCAGGGTGGCGCCCAGCAGTTCGCGGCGCTGGCGTTCGATGAGGTCGGGGCGGACCACCACGTTGACCGGGCCGGTCTCGTCTTCGAGGGTCACGAAGATGACGCCCTTGGAGGTCTGGGGGCGCTGGCGCACGGTGACGATGCCGCAGGCCCGGGCGACGCGTTTGTTGGGATAGCCGTTCAGCACCGAGGCGGGCTGGAAATTGCGGGCGGCCAGTTGCGGGCGCAGCAGCGACACGGGATGGCTGTGCAGCGTCAGGCCCACGCTGCGGTAGTCGGCGGCCACGGTCTGGCTTTCGGATGGGGCGGACAGTTGCGGGGCCTGGGCGTCCACGATCTCGGCGTCGCGCAGCAGGTCGCGGCTTTGCACGCTGGCGGCGGCCTCCCAGCTGGCCTGGCGCCGGTGGCCGGCCAGGGTGCGCAGCGCGTCGCCCGCGGCCAGCGCATTCAGGTCGTGGCGGTTGAGCCCGGCGCGGCGGGCCAAGTCGGCGGTGTTGGCAAAGGGGGCCTCGGCCCGCGCCGCTTCGATGCGGCGGGCAGTGTCCTCGCGCATGCCCTGCAGCAGGCTGAGGCCCAGCCGCACGGCGGGACGGGGCTCGGCGGCGGGCGGCGCGTGGTGATGCGCGCGCCGCCGGGCGCCGGGATGGCCGCCGGGCAGTGTTTCCAGCACGGAATCCCAGCCGCTCACGGTGACATCTGCGGGCAGCACGCACACGCCGTGGCGGCGCGCGTCCTGCACCAGCTGCGCGGGTGCATAGAACCCCATGGGCTGGGAATTGAGCAGGGCGGCCAGGAAGGCCTCGGGTTCGTGGCGCTTGAGCCAGGAACTGGCATATGCCAGCAGCGCGAAACTGGCCGCATGGCTTTCCGGGAAACCATATTCGCCAAACCCTTCCACCTGACGGAACAAGGCTTCGGCGAAGTCCAGCGTGTAGCCGTGCGCCAGCAGCCCGCCCACCAGCTTGACGCGGAACTTGTCCACGCCGCCCTTGCGCCGCCAGGCCGCCATCGACCGGCGCAGCTGGTCGGCTTCGCCCGGCGAGAAACCGGCGGCCACCACGGCGATCTGCATGACCTGTTCCTGGAAGATGGGCACGCCCATGGTGCGGCTGAGCACGCCGCGCACTTTTTCGCTGGGGTAGGTTTCGTCTTCCTTGCCCTGGCGGCGCCGCAGGTAGGGATGGACCATGCCGCCCTGGATCGGGCCCGGGCGCACGATGGCCACCTGCACCACCAGGTCGTAGTATTCGCGCGGCCGCAGGCGCGGCAGCATGGTCATCTGCGCGCGCGATTCGATCTGGAAGACGCCGATGGTGTCGGCATCGCAGATCATGTCGTAGGTGGGCACGTCGCCTTCCGGGATGTCCTGCAAGGCCAGCGGCTGGCCGCGGCGCTGGCTGGCCAGTTCGAGTGTGCGGCGCAATGCCGACAGCATGCCCAGCGCCAGCACGTCCACCTTCAGCAGCTTCAGGGCATCCAGGTCGTCCTTGTCCCATTGCACGACGCTGCGGTCTTGCATGGCGGCGTTTTCAATGGGCACCAGGCGCGAGAGCTTGCCGCGTGAAATGACAAAACCGCCCGGATGCTGCGACAGATGGCGCGGAAAGCCCATCATGGTCTGCGCCAGCGACGCCCACTGGCGGGCCACCTGGGATTCGGGGTCCAGGCCGCACGCGCCCAGCGTGCGCAGCATTTCCTTCTTGCCGTCCCACCACTGGTGGGCGCGGGCCACGGCGTCGATGACGCCCGGGTCCACGCCCAGCGCACGCCCCGTGTCGCGCAGCACGCTGCGCGGCCGGTACGAGATGACCACCGCGGTCAGGGCCGCCCGTTCGCGGCCGTATTTGTCGTAGATGTACTGGATGACTTCTTCGCGGCGCTGGTGTTCGAAGTCGACGTCGATGTCGGGCGGTTCGTTGCGTTCCTTGCTGATGAAGCGTTCGAACAGGTTGTTGCCGCGCTGCGGGTCCACGGCGGTGATGCCCAGGCAATAGCACACGGCGGAGTTGGCAGCCGAGCCCCGGCCCTGGCACAGGATGCCGGCGTTGCGGGCGAACTGCACGATGTCGTAGACGGTCAGGAAATAGGCCTCGTAGTTGAGGTCCGAGATGAGTTCCAGTTCCTTGTCGATCTGCGCCATGATGCCGTCGGGAACGCCCCGCGGAAAACGCCGGGCGGCGCCGGCCAGCGCTTCCTGGCGCAGGTAGCTGGCCGGCGTGTGGCCGGGCGGCACGATCTCGTCGGGGTATTCGTAATGCAGTTCGTCCAGTGAAAACGTGCAGCGGCGGGCCACGGCCAGGGTCTGCGCCAGCGCGTCGGGCGGGTACAGACTGGCCAGGCGCATGCGGCTGCGCAGGTGTTGTTCGGCATTGCCGGACAGCGCGTAGCCGCATTGCGACACCTGCTGGCGGGTGCGGATGCCGGTCAGCGTGTCGTGCAGCGGCTTGCGCGAACGGACATGCATCTGCACCTGGCCGACCGCCACGATCGGCAGTTGCGAGGCCTGGGCCGCGTGCTCGACGGCGGCGCGGTGCAGGTCGTCGCGCGACTGGTGCAGCAAGGTCAGCCCCACCCACGCCCGCCCCGGAAAGACGCGCGCCAGCCAGCGCGCCTGGTCGGCCATGCGGTCGGCGTCGGTGCCGTAGGCGGGCGTCAGGATGGCCAGGCATTCCGGCAGGTTGCGCAGGTGCGCGTACCCGGCGGGCGGATCGGCAATGTCTTGCGGCGCCAGCCGGTATTCGCCCTTGGGCGCCCGGGTGCGGCCCAGCGTGATGAATTCGGACAGGTTGCCGTAGCCCTCGCGGGTCTGCGCCAGCAGGGTCAGGCCCAGCGGCGCGGCGTCGGGCGCGGCGCGCAGCTGGAACGTGGCGCCGATGATGAGCGGCAGCTTGAGGGTCTTGGCCTCGGTATGGGCGCGCACCACGCCGGCCAGCGAGCATTCGTCGGTCAGGGCGAGCGCGGCGTAGCCCAGTTCGGCCGCGCGGGCGGTCAGTTCCTCGGGGTGCGAGGCGCCTTGCAGGAAGGAAAAATTGGACTGGCATTGCAGCTCGGCATAGCCGGGCAACTGGGCCAGGGTCTCAGCCGGGCCCAGCGGATCGGGGGCGTCGTCGTCCATGCGCATGTCAGGCGTACAGTCCGTGCAGGAACCAGCGCGCGTCCTCGGCGTCGCGTTCGCGGTAGATCCAGTAGCGCGCGCCGGCCGCGTCTTCGGCGACGAAGTAATCGCGCACGGTCAGGGCCGGGTCCCACCACCCGCTTTCGATGCGCTCGGGGCCGCGCATCAGCCGCAGCGCCTGGCCGCCGTAGTGGGGGCGATGGCCGGACAGCTTCAGGGGCTGCGGGGTTTCCAGCAGCCAGAACGGCCGGTCGAGCAGCGGCGGCAGGGGGGCGGGACGTTCTGGCGCGGCCAGCGCGTCGGTCCATGCGTTGGCGGCCTCGGGACGGTGGTCGGGGGTGGGCCGGGCATGACGCACCCGGTCGCGGCCCAGCCGCGCCACCAGCAGGTCCAGGAGCCGCGCGTGGTCGGCGGCGGTGCCGCCCGGCTCGGGGAACAGGGTGGTGCTGGCGGCGGGTTGCTCGACGGTGTCGGGCGCGTGCAGCGCCACCGCGATGACGGGGGCTTCCAGCGTGAAGTGGTTCAGTTTTTCGCGCAGCAGATGCAGAAGCTGCGAGGCCTGCCAGATGGGCTGGGCCAGCGCGACCTCCAGTTCGGTCGGCGGGCGGGCGTGGCGGCCGCGTTCGTGATCCATGCTGAGCACCACGCGCCGCACGGCCAGTTGCCGGGCGGTCAGCCAGCCGCCCAGCTGCTCGGCCAGGCGTCCCGCCACCGCCAGCACGGCGTCGGTGTGTTCCACATAGTCCATGAGCTCGATCCGCCGCGAAAACTGGTTGGGCGGTTCGAGCCAGCGGTAGAGTTCGGGCGTCTGGCCGTAGGCGGCGTCCAGCGCTTGCAGCAGATCGGGCGCGCTGCGCCGCTGCAGGCCCGCGCGGGGCAGGGCGCGCAGGTGCGCCAGCGTGTGGCAGCCGATGTCGTCCAGCCAGTTGCGGCGGCCTTGCGCCTGGGGCAGCAGCGACAGGGGCAGGGCATCGAGCCGCCGCGCCAGGGTGGGCAGCTTGAGCGTGCGGCGGGGCACGCCCCGGCCGGCGCGCCGCGCCAGCAGCCAGGCGCCCGTGGCCGTGGGCGCCATGCCCAGCGACACCCGCAGATCCAGCGCGCGCAGCGTGGCGGCCACCCGCCGGCTCAGCGCCCGCGGTCCGCGAAAGAACATCAGGCTGGCGCCCACATTCAGCAGCACGGTGTCGCCGTCGGCCAGCGCGATTTCGGGGGTGTACTGCAAGAGGGCCAGCGCCGCGCCCTGCAAGGCGTCGGCTTCAGCCTGCGGCTGGCGGGGCAGCAGTTCCACGCCAGGCGCGATGGCCGCCGCGCCCGCGCGGCGCATGCCGGGCGTCACGCCGGCCTGGCGGGCGGCGGGCGTCAGGGCGGCCACACGTTCCTGGTCCAGAACGGCGAACGCCTGCTGTTCATGCGGCCAGTGCGGGCGTATGGCGTCCAGCGGCAGGCAGCGCAGGTATGCGGCGATCCAGAGGCGCATGGCGGGGAGAAGAGGGGGTAAGGGCGCCGGGCTCCAGGCCCACGTACAGCGGGGTGTCGCAGACAGGCCCCCGGCGCTTCAGTATGTGTACGGACAGGCCGCCCGGCGCGGGCGCCAGCGCTAGCCGCAAGGCGGCGGGCGTGGCGCTTTGGGCGGCGCGGGACGGGCGCACGGCGATGAACAGCAGGTCGCTGGCCTGGGCCGCCAGGTGCAGGCGGCGCAGGGATTCCGGGCGCACGTGGGGCAGCCAGCAGATCAGCGCGCCGCAACTGGCGTTCTTCAGGATCTGTTCGCTGGCCCACAGCGCATCCACCGGTTTTTCCGGCGCCACCCACAGCAGTTGCCGGGGATCCAGCCGCCAGCTCATCCAGCTGGCGATGTGCGGAACATGGGGAGGCTGCACCAGGGCAATGGGCCGACGGGTTTCCAGTTGGGCCAGCGCGGGACGCAGCAGGCGGATTTCTCCGATGCCGGGATGGGGCGTCAGCAGTTCGACGAGCGATCCCAGCGGCCAGCCGTTATCCGGCAGTTCGGCCGATAGCGCCGCATGCCCGGTTGGCAGGGTGCGTGCGGCGCCTTTGGCCAACTGCGTGGCGCGCCACAACGCGGGATGGATACGTTCGGGGGACTGCATGGCAAAAGCGCCCGGTGTTCAATACCTGGATAAATATACAGTATTGTACCGGGCTTTGCGCCAGCAGGACGTATCGAAAAGTGGCCCGGGACGGCCAGGCGCGGCGCATTTTACAATCCCGCAATCGGGGCGCATTCCACGGTCCCAGCCCAGCACGGAGCAGTTTCATGGCGTCTTCCAGTTCTATCGAATTCCTTCCCGATCCGGGCGTCGACGTGCGCCAGCTCTTCATCCTGCTGCACGGCGTGGGCGGATCGCCCGCCAACCTGGAGCCCCTGGCCCAGGCGGTACGCGCGGCCTTTCCGAGCGCGGCGGTGCTGATCCCCGAAGGCTTCGAGCCCTTCGATGGCGGCGGCGCCGGCCGGCAGTGGTTCTCGGTGCGCGGCGTTACCGACGACAACCGCGTCGACCGCGTGGCCCAGGCCCTGCCGCGCCTGGAAGCCTACGTGCACGATGCGCAGGCCCGTTTCGGCCTGCTGCAGTCCGACACCGCGCTGGCCGGCTTTTCGCAGGGCGCCATCATGGCGCTGGAGCTGGTGCAGGCCCACGACGGCATGGCCGGACGCGTGATCGCGTTTTCGGGCCGCTACGCGCAACTGCCCAAAAGCGCCCCGCAGTACACCACCATCCATCTGCTGCACGGCGCCGACGATCCGGTCATGAGCGTGTCGCAGGCCCAGGCAGCCCAGGCCCGCCTGGCCGAACTGCACGGCGATTCCACCATCGACATCGCCACCCACGTCGGCCACGAACTGCATCCCGCCCTGATCCAGCGCGCCATCGTGCGCCTGCAGACCTGCGTGCCGCTGCGCAGTTGGGAAGCGGCGCTGGGGCTGAACCAGACGCCGCCGGACGGGGCGACGGTGCATTGATGGCGCCCCGCGCGAGCGACGCCGTCGGCGGCGCGCAAAGCATTTTCCGCGTGTTGCGCATCCTCAAGTACGTCGGGGCGGCCCCGGCGCGTGGCGTGGGCCTGACGGACGTGGTGCGCGATGTCGGCCTGACGCCGCCCACCGCGCATCGCATGCTCACGGCGCTGCTGCAGGAAGGCTTCCTGTCGCTCAATCCGCGCCTGAAGACCTACAGCCTTGGCCGCGAGTCCTACATCCTGGGGCTGGCGGCCGAAAGCCGGCACGGCATCAAGGCCATCGCCGAATCGGCCGTGCTGAGGCTGGCGCAGTCCACGGGCGACACCAGCTTCCTGTCGGTGCGCTCCGGGCACGAAGCGGTCTGCGTGGACCGCAAGACGGGCGACTTTCCCATCAAGATCCTGACGCTGGAAGTCGGCCACCGCCGCCCGTTGGGCGTTGGCGCGGGCAGCCTGGCCTTGCTGGCGTTCCTGCCCAATGACGATATCGAACGCGTGCTGGCGCGCTACGACGCCAGCGCGGCGCCCGACCTGCCATCGACCGACATGCTGCGCGAGGACATCGCCGCCGCGCGCCGGAACGGCTATGCGTTGAACCCGGGCCGCATCATTCCGGACATGCTGGGCGTGGGGGTGCCGGTGCTCGACCGCGAGCAGCACGTGGTGGCGGCGCTGAGCGTGGCAGCCATCCGGTCGCGCCTGTCCGGCGCGCGCCTGGCCGACGTGGTGGCTGCGCTGCAGCGCGCGGCGGCGGAATTGTCGGCGGACCTGGCCCCGCGCGTCTGATCGCGTCCCGGCCAGTCCGGTCCCGCCGGCTTTGCGCTAGCGTCCCGCGCAGGCCTTGCCGCCATCGACCGGCAGGCACACGCCGGTGATGTACTTGGCCTCGTCGCTTGCCAGAAACAGCGCGGCATGGGCCACGTCCCAGGCGTCGCCCATCCGCCCCATGGGGCTGGCGGCATTGCGCCGCCGCCGCATTTCCTCGACGTCATCGAACTGGCCCGCGATCTGTTTGTAGATCAACGGGGTGTCGATGACGCCGGGCAGCACCGCATTCACGCGGATATTGTCCGGCGCGTAACGCACGGCCAATGACCGCGTCAGGTGGTTCAACCCGGCCTTGGCGGCGTAGTAAGAGGTGTACGGATAGGAATTCACCTGGATCGAGGCCAGCGACGAGATGTTGACGATGCTGCCCGCGCCCTGCGCCAGCATGGCGGGCAGCACATGCTTGCAGGTCAGGAACACGCCGGTCAGGTTGGTGTCCAGCACGCGATGCCAGCTCTCCTCGGTGGCCTCGATGGGATCGCCCATTTCCGTGATGCCCACGTTGTTGTGCAGCACGTCGATGCGCCCGGCGGCCGCCAGCACGGCGGCGACCGCCGCCTGGATCTGCCCGGAATCGGTCACGTCGGCGGTCAATGCCTGGCAGCGCCCGCCTTCGGCTTCGATGATGCCGCAGGTTTCGCGGGCGGCCTCCGGCCGCAGGTCCACGGCGAATACCCACGCGCCTTCGCGTGCGTATAGGGCCGCCGCGGCCTTGCCGTTGCCCCATCCCGGCCCGGACGAGCCCGCGCCAAACACCAGCGCCACCTTGTCTTTCAGCCGCTGACCCATGTCATTCCGCCGAGATGTGCGCAAAGTCGGCGACCTTCTTCCACTTGGCCACGTCGCCCTGGATCATCGCGGCAAATGCCTCGGGCTTGTCGGCGACCACATACGCGCCCACGCCCGCGTACTTGGCCTGCACGTCCTTGTCCGCCAGCGCCTTGCGGGATGCGTCGTTCAGCTTGGCCAGCACGTCCTTGGGCAGGCCCGCGGGCGCCAGCAGGCCATTCCACATTTCCGCGTCGTAGTCCGGCAGACCCACTTCCGCGAACGTGGGCACGTCCGGCAACTGCGGCAGGCGAGACTTGGCGGCCACCACGATCGGGCGCAGGTTGCCCGACTGGATGTGCGCCATCGATGACGCGGCCGTATCCCACAGGATGGGCACCTGGCCGGCGATGACGTCATTGAGCGCGGGACCCGTGCCGCGATACGGCACGTGCATCATGTCCAGGCCCGACAGCGACTTGTAATACTCCATCGCCATGTGGGTGGCGCCGCCGTTGCCGGACGAGGCGTACGAATACTTGCCCGGGGCGCCCTTGATCAGGGCGGTGAACGACGCATAGTCCTTGGCCGGGAAGTTCTTGTTCACGACGATCACGCCAGGCACGCGGATGATCTGCGTGACCGGCGTGAAGTCCTTCACCGCGTCGTAGGGCAGGTTCTTGTACACGGCAGGGTTGGTGCCGTTGGTGCTGGACGTGCCCAGCAGCAGCGTGTAGCCGTCCGGGGCGGCCGAGGCCACGGCGCGGCTGCCCACGGTGCCGCCCGCGCCGCCGCGGTTCTCCACCACGACCGGCTGGCCGATCTGCTTGGCCAGCGCTTCGGCAAAGATGCGTCCGACCACGTCCGAGGTGCCGCCCGGCGGGAAGGGCACGATCAGGCGGATGGGACGGTCGGGGTAGGTGGCCTGCGCCGCGGCGGCGCCCGCCAGCGACAGGGTTGCCGCGGCGGCCGCGAGCTTGATCCAGGTTCTGCGCTTCATGAGGTTTGTCTCCTTGCTTGATATTGTTTTGTGTGTCGAACCGGGCGATGCGCGCCGCCCTCAGGCGATGCGGTCGCCCGGCTTGATCTTGGCCGCCCGGCTGTCCACGCCCGGCAGCATGTGCGCGGGGTCGCGCGTGACCACCACGTCAAGAATGGTGGGACGGTCCTTGCAGGCGTAGGCCTGCGCCAGCGCGGCGGGCAACTCCGCGGGATCCTCGACGCGGATGCCATTGCAGCCCAGCGCACGCGTCACGTTGGCGTAGTTCGTGTCCACCAGATCCGACGACTGGTAGCTGCCCGCGCCATACATCAGGTGCTGCAACGCCTTGATGTAACCCGACGCGGCGTTATTGACCACCACGAGCGTGAAGGCGAGCTTCATGCGCACCGCGGTTTCCAGTTCGCCCAGCGACATATTGCAGCCGCCGTCGCCGGTCAGGCTGACTACCTGGCGGCCGGGGGCCGCCGCGGCCGCGCCGATCGCGCCCGGGATGCCGTAGCCAATGGACGCAAAGCCGCGGTCGGGCACAAACCCGCGGCCGGCGCGCTTGGTGTCGAACAGCAACCCGCCCCAATGCGCGGCAAAGCCGCCGTCGGCCACCAGGATGCCGTCTTCGGGCAGCGAGGCATTGATCTCGTGCATCAGCCGCGCCATGCCGACGGGGCGGTCGCCGGAAGTCAGCTTTGCGTTGACCGATTCGCGCCACGCGTGCATGGCCTGGCCCACCTCGTCCACGTAGTCCTGGCGGGCAGGCGCGCCGTGGGCGGCCAGGCGCGCGTCCAGGTCCTCCAGCGTGGCACGCACGTCGCCCCACAGGCGCAGGGCGGGAGTGGTGGTGCGGTCGAATTCCTCGGCCACGATATCCAGATGGATGATCGGCGCGCCCGCAGCCAGCAGGTCGTAGCGGCGGGTTGCCACTTCGCCCAGCTTGCAGCCGACGACAAAGAGGCAGTCGGATTTGGCGATCAGGTCGTTGGCAATGCGGCTGTAGCGGCCGAAAAGCCCCGCGTTCAGCGGATCGCTGCAGGCGATCGCGCCCTTGCCGCTCATGGTGTGGGCGACGGGAATGCCGAATTTGCGTGCGAAGGCCTGGACGGTATCGGCGGCATCGCTGATGTGCACGCCGCCGCCGCACAGCATCAGCGGGCGGGAGGCCCCCGCGAGCATGCTTGCCGCTTGGGCCACGTCGTCAGCCGACGGACGGCAGCGCAGGGCGGGCGAGCGCCGGTAGTTGGGGCTGGAATAAAAGTCGTCGGCATCGAACGCATGGACCGCGTGCGCGATGTCTTCGGGCACGTCCAGCACCACGGGCCCCGGACGGCCGCTGGTGGCCACGGCAAACGCGCGCCGCACCAGCTCGGGAATGCGCTCGATCATCTCCACGCGCAGCACGTCTTTCACGACTGGGCGCAGCACCTCCAGCTGCCGGGCCTCCTGCGTCATGTTCTTCCACGAGTGCATCCGGTGCGAGTCGCCGACCAGCGCGACCAGCGCCGTGCCGGCGTTGTAGGCTTCGGCCAGTCCGGTCACCAGGTTGGTCGCGCCAGGACCCAGGGTCGCGTCGCACACGCCCGGGCGGCCGCTGACCTTGGTGTAGGCGTCGGCCGCGAACACCGCGCAGCGCTCGTCGTTGATCAGGTTGTGATTCAGGTTCAGGCGGCGCGCGGCGTCATAGAAGGGCAGGAGCTGGAAGCCGCCCATGCCGAACATCAGGCCGACCTCGTGCGCGGCAAACATGCGGGCGAGGGCTTCGCCTCCGGTGATTTCCAGTTTTTCCGACATGCGGGTAAGGCTCCTAGTGGGTGTCGCGCCCGGCAAGCAGGGCGTCGATAAAGGTTTTGAGCGGTGTGCCGACGCGGCAGCCCAGCTCGCGGGCGCGGGCGTTGGCCGAAGAGATGGTCCCTTCCTCGTAGCAGGACCGGGCGTCGCCGATGCGCGCGGTGTGCGCCGAGACGGTCAATGCGGCGATGCCGCGCTGCTGCAGCAGGGGCAGGCGTCCGATGCCGGCGCTGTCCTTGCCCATGCCCGCGTCGTTGAAGGTGACCAGGCGCGGGGAGGCCCGGACGCCATCGGACTGCAGGCCGGCCAGCCGTTCTCCGTGAGAGGCGGTGACGGCGATGAGGCCGTCGTCTTGCGCATCCACGAGCGACACGGAATCGGCGCCCAAGACGAGCGGGGCGCCGTCCGGGCCGGCCTTGATGACGATGCGGGATTCCTTGATGGCGGTGGGGCGGCCGGCGTTTGGCTGGGCGTGCGCGAGCCGCGCAGCGGCTTCGGAGACGGTCATGCCCGGCTCGCAGCCCAGGTCCTGGGCAAGCGCATTCACAAAGCTGATGACGCCGTGGCGCGCCATGTCTGCGCCATCGCCGATGCGGCAGCTGCGGTAGCTGGCGGTGGCGGCGGGCACGCCCCAACGTTGCAGGTCGTCCAGGCCCGCAATGCCGGCGCGCTGCCAGCCCACGCCGGCGTCGTTCAGCACGACGGCGCGCACCTCGCCCCGTGCCGCGCAATAGGCGGCATAGCTGCCGCCATGCGACCCGGCAATCACGACGCGCCCGGCGTCCTCCCGCGTCAGCTTGGTGATGCTGTCCAGCACCCGCGCATCCCGGATACCTTCCGGATATTCCATATTATGAATTGTCCCCGTCCTACAGCGGTGGCTCCGTCGGGGCGGGCTGCGCTGTCGAATCGTTTGATGTTGTTATCGCGTTCGGGACGATTCTAGGGGCGCGGGTTTTATGGAATCAATGCGATCCCCATAATATGGAATTGATTTTGCGGCCGGCTTAGGGCTCCCAGCCTCCGCCCAGCGCCAGAAACACCGCGATCTGGTCGTTGGAGAGTTCCGCCTGCGACGCCGCCAGCGCGCTTTCATTGCTGGCCAGCGTGCGCTCGGCGTCCAGCACGGTCAGGTAGTCCGTCTTGCCGTACTGGAACAGGCGCCGCGCCTGCGAAGCCGCTTCCGCGCTCTGGTCGCGGGCCGCGCGAAGGGCGGTGTCGCGGTCCAGTTGGCGGGCGTAGACGACCAGCGCGCTTTCGGTTTCGCGCAAGGCATTGAGCACGGTCGCGTCAAAGCGGGCGGCGGCGGCCTTGGTGTTGGCTTGGGCCTCGGCGATGCGCGCTTGCGCGGCGCCCGTGTTGGGCACCGTCCAGGAGATCAGCGGGCCCACGCTCCAGCTGAAAGTGCCGCGGTCGCCAAACATGGCGGCCGGACCACCCGATGCGGCGGACAGGCCCAGCGTGATCTTGGGATAAAGGTCGGCCGTGGCGACCCCGATGCGGGCCGTGGAGGCGGCCAGGGTGCGTTCCGCCTGGCGGATGTCGGGACGGCGGCGCAGCAGCTGCGCGCCATCGCCCACCGGGATGGTTTCGGTCAGCTTGGGCGCGCTGGCGCATTGCAGTAGCGTGGGCGAGATCTCGCCGGGCGTCTGGCCGGTCAGCGCCGCCAGGCGATACAGGGCCGTGCGCTGCTGGGCCTGGAACGGCGGCAGGTTGGCCTGCAATTGTTCAAGCTGGCTGCGCGCCCGCGTGACGTCCAGCGTGGTGCCCCGGCCGGCACGCTGCAGGCGGCTGACGGCGTCGACCGATTCGCGCTGCACCTGCACGGAATGCTGCGCCGAGGCCAGCTGCATGCCCGCCGCGCACAGGTTGGCGTAGGCGCGCGCGGTCTCGGCCGCAACCGTGACGCGCGTGGCGTCGTACGCGGCTTGCGCGGCCTGCGCGTCGTCAGTAGAGGCTTCCACGGCGCGGCGGATCTGGCCGAACAGGTCCAGTTGATACGACACGCTGGCGCCGGTGGAGTAGGACCAGCGGTTGGGCGGATCGATGCCGGGCTGAAGCTCCTGCAAACCGGAGACGTGGCCGAACGTGGGCGAGGCATTCACGCCGATCGTTGGCTGCTGCTGGGCCTTCGTTTCCTGCACCGCGGCCTGGGCGCGTTCAAGGTTGGCGCTGGCCACGCGCAAGTCGGTGTTTGCGGCCAGGGCTTTTTCGACCAGGCCGTCCAGCACCGGGTCGTTGTACAGACGCCACCAGTGGCCAGGGACCGCCTCTTGCCGGTACACGTCTTCCTGCGCTTGCACGAAGGAGGATTGCGCGCTCGGCCGCTGGGACACGGCCTCGCGCGGCACCTGGTAGTCGGGGCCCACGGCGGCGCATCCGGCCAGCGCGAGGGCCAGCGTCAGCGGAAGGAGAAATCTGGTTTTCATGGCAGGTACGGCTTGGCGTCGATAAGGGATTCAAGGGTTTTCGGAAAGCAGGGCGGTGCGGGCCGCTCCTCAGGAAGCGTGAGGCGCGGCGGCCGCGGCCTGGGGCGGGCGGTCGTCGACCGAGACGGTGGCGGTCTGGCCGGCGACCAGCCGCACGCCCTCGGGCACGTCGTCGATCTTCACGCGCACCGGAATGCGCTGCGCGAGGCGGACCCAATTGAAGGTCGGGTTCACGTTGGGAAGCAGGTTCGCGCCGGTGCTGCGGTCGCGGTCCGCGATCCCCATGGCGATGCTTTCCACATGGCCGCGAATGTGGCGCGATTCGCCCATCAGCGTCACGGTGACGGGGTCGCCTTCGTGGATGCCGGGCAGCTTGGTTTCCTCGAAGTAGCCCTCGACGTAGAACGACCCGGCGTCCACCAGCGCCATCACGCCGTGGCCGGCCGTGGCGTACGAACCGGCGCGCAGGTCCAGGTTGGTGATGCGGCCATCGCTGGCAGCCACGACGCGGCTACGTGCGAGGTTCAGGCGGGCAGTGTTCAGTTGCACCTGCGCCTGGGCGAGCGCGGCTTCGGTCTGCTGCACCTTGGTCTGGCTTTGTTCGACGGCTTCGGCCGCAACCAGCTGGCCCAGCGAGCGGTTGCGCTTGGCGTCGCGCAGCGCCTGGTCGTGCGCCACCTGCTGCGAACGCACGGAGGCCTGGGCCTGATCGTACGCCAGCTGGAAGCGGGCGCGGTCGATCTCGAACAGCAGGTCGCCGGCCTTCACGTCCTGGTTGTCGTGCACGGGCACGCTTGTCACCAGGCCGGACACGTCGGGCGCCACCTGCACCACATAGGCCTTGACGCGGCCATCGCGCGTCCAGGGCTCGACTTCATAGTGATCCCAAAGCTGCCAGCCGGCGTAAGCGGCGGCGGCGACGACAACGGCCGTCACTGCGAACTTGCCGATAGCAGCAGGGCGAAGGGCATTGGGGAGTTTCATACCTATCTCTGAAGAAAATAAGGGGAAATGAGGGAGACGCCGTACAGCAGCACCACGAAGAGCGCCAGATCAAAGAGCGCGGGGTGCCACACCAGGCGATACAGCCCGGCGCGCGCCAGCACGCGCCGCACCGCCCAGGCCACGCCCAGGGTGACGACGCCCAGCACGAGCAGCCAGGGGAAGTAAATGCCGTAGAGATTGAATTCGCCGATCATGATGCGTGGCCCTCCAGCGTGGGATGGGCGGGTTGGAAGTCGGGCGCGTCGGGAAAGAAGGCGCGGCGGATGCCGACCAGCGCCACCACGGCTCGGTCGCGCGCGTGGGGCCCCTGCGGCGTGGCAGCCACGCTGCATAGCGCGCGGTCGATCTGCGCCAGGAACTCGGTTGACTTGTCTTGCGTGCGCCCCGACGAACGCAGCCGGAAGAACTGCGCCAGGCTGTCGAGCACCGGCTGGATCGTGGATTCGGCCATCGGCAGATGGCGGCGCGCCCGCTGCAGTTCGGTGATGTCGCGGCCCACGCGCAAGTCCTTTAGCGCATCGGCGGCCACGAGGTCGTCGGGCCGCTTGGCCAGCGCCAGGCGCGGCTGCAACAGGCCGATGCGGTCCAGCATGCGGGCGGCATAGGTGTGGCGCGACGGCGCGCGGGGCGCGCTGGCCAGCGTCGCCAGCTCTTTCCAGTTGGCGGCCTGGATGCGGCGCGCACTCCAGTCGGCGCTGACCGTGCGGAAGATGGCGGCGATGATCGCGGCGGTGGCCACGCCGATGCACTGCGCGACCTGCGTGTCGATGAAGGACACGACGTCGGCCGTGTTGGTGTCTTGCAGCGCCATCGTGCCCAGAAATCCGAACAGCATGGCCATGGCCTTGCCGGTGCTGGCCGGGCGGGCAATGAAGACGCCCAGCACGAACGCGGTCGGCAGCATGGACAGCGCCAGCATCTCGAAGGAATGAATGGCCGGCATGATGCCCAGCAGATACAGCGCCGACAGCGGAATCGAATACACCGTGTAGGTCAGGAACTGCATGATGCCGGGCACGGGATTGTCCTGCGAGGCGAAAAAGCAGCTGAAGATCGCGGCCATCAGCGCGGCGGTGGCGCCGTTGCTCCATGCCGTGCCGATCCAGAAAAGGCAGCACACGGAAATGGCCAGGCCGGCGGCCAGCGCCGACAGCAGCGCCATGCCGTGGTCGCGATGCAGCGCGGCATTGGGGTCGCGGGCCGTGCGCGGGGTGCGCACCGGCGCGCCCTGCAACCCCGCGCGGATGTCGCGGCGCAGGGCCAGGCATTCGTCGTACGTGTCAATCAACTCGCGCAGGCGGGTCATCAGGCTGGCCAGCAGCGCGTCGCGCCAGGTGGAGCGGCTGTCGATCCCGGGCGTCAGCCGGGTGACCGCGGCGCGCAGTTGGACGGCGGTCTCGTGCGAGGCCTGGGCGCCGGCATTGATCCATTCCGAAATATCGGCCAGCAGCGCCTGCACCGGTTCTGGCAGCGTTTGGCCGTCTGCCTGCAAGGCGCGCATGCGGTCTTCGACGGCGGACACGGCCGGCGTCAACGCCGCGATCTGGTCCTGCATGGCGCGCACGGCGCCCGCGGTCCAGCGCAGGTTGCTGGTGTCAAAGGGGACGTGGGTGGACAGCAGGCGCAATTGCGTGATGTCGTTGGCCAGCACGCGGCGGTCCTTGTCACGCTGTTCGGCAGTCTTGCCGCTCAGCGTGTCATGCATCCAGTTGCGGGCATCGCGCACGGCCTTGTCCAGTTGCAGCGTCAGCGCGGGCGCCAGGCCGCGGGGCAGGACGATGCTGTGGATCAGCGTGGCGCACACGATGCCCAGGCTGATTTCCTCGACGCGGGCGAGGGCCGTGTCAAAGACCAGGGACGGGTCGGTGACGCTGGGAAAGCCGATCATGGCGGCGGTGTAGCCGGCCAGCATGAACAGATAAGACCGCGGCGTGCGGTCCAGCACCGACATGTACAGGCAGGCGCCCACCCACAGCACCATCGCGCCGGTCATGACGACGGGCGAGTTCGACAGGCGCGGCACCATGTAGACGGTGGCCGCCGACCCGGCGAAGGTGCCGATCAGGCGGTACAGGGCCTTGGAACGCACCGCGCCGGACCACGGCTGGGCCACGACATAGGCGGTGGTCATCGCCCAGAACGGACGCGGCAAACCAATGCTGTAAGCCAGATAGAGCGCCATGATGGCGCTCAGGTAGCTCTTGAGCGAGAAGAGGGTTTCGCGGACGTTCGGCAGTTTCATGGCCGCGCGTCCTCTTGCGCGCCGGCGCCGCTGCGGCCCAGCGACACCTTCAAGGCGTCGAAGACGCGCAGGCAGGCCTGCAGATCCGATTCGCTGACACCCTGGAAGACGCGGCGGCGCAGTTCGACCAGCACCTCTTCGACCTGCGCGCGCAGCGCATGGCCGGCGTCGGTCAGATGCAGGGTGCGTGCGCGGCGGTCGTGGGGATCTTCGCGGCGTTCCATCAGGCCGGCGGCCACCAGCTGGTCCAGCACGCGCACGAGTGAGGGGCCTTCAACGCCCAAAGCTTCGGCCAGCGCGCCTTGGCGAACCCCGTCGCCAAGTCGGCCGGCCAGGATGACGGGCCACGCGGTTGCCTGGGAGAGTCCGTAGTCGGCAAGCGCCTTGTCGGCAGCGCCGCGATAGGCGCGCGACAGCACCATCAGGTTGGCGGTGGTGGCCATGAGCTGGGAGTCGGAAGGAGTAAGCATGGAATCGATTGTATCCTATCTATTAGCTTACTAATGATTGAAAATGGCGACTCTCTCGATAGATTTTCTCAATTGGGAAAATAGCGGGGCGGTTTTCCGTGAGTGGAAAACTGGGGGTGGCACCCGTCCACCCCCTCAGGGATCAACCGTTGCAGTCGGCCCAGCAGTTCGGCGTTTCGTACAGACGCACGCGCGTCAGGCGCAGTTCAGCGCCGTAGTGGCCGTGGTAATGCGGCGCCAGCGTTTCAAACACGATGGTGGCCAGGTTTTCGGCCGTGGGGATGCGGTCCAGCACGACGGTCTTATGCCCGGGCAGCGTGCCCAGGAAGCCGCGCACGGCGGTGTCGCCTTCGAAGACCAGGAACGCGTGATCCCAGACGTCCACGATGTGGGTCTTGGCGATGTGCTTGATCTCGGAGAAGTCCATGACCATGCCGTTGTCGGACTCGCCGGGCGCCTGCACCACGTCGCCCGTCAGGGTGATTTCCAGCACATAGCGGTGGCCGTGCAGGTTGCGGCACTGGCTGCGGTGGTCGGGAATGCGGTGGCCGGCGTCGAACTCGAGCCTGCGGGTCACGGAAATCATCGTGCGCTCCGCGAGGCGTGGGGGTAAATCATGGAATGCCTATGTATTTGTGGGTTTGCAGGCTGAGCCGCCATTGCGGATGCTGCATACAGTACTGGACGGCCTGCTCGGTGTTGGCTGCGCGCGCCGGACCGTCCATGGGTTGCAGGAAAAAGTGTTCGAAATCCAGGTGCGCGAAAGCGTCGGGCAGGGCGTTCAGTTGCGGGTAGACCAGCTTGAGCTCGTTGCCGCGTTCGACCACGACCGGGGCCGTGCCCTTGGGGCTGACGCAGATCCAGTCCACGCCGGCGGGCGGCTTGATGGTGCCGTTGGTTTCGATGGCGACGGTGAACCCGCGGGCGTGAATGGCGTCCAGCAGCGGCGTGTCCAGTTGAAGCAGCGGTTCGCCGCCCGTGAAGACCACGTAGCGGTTGTCGGCCCCGGGGCCCCAGGCCGCGGCGATGGCGTCGGCCAGCAGATCCGCCGTGGCGAATTTGCCGCCGCCGTCGCCGTCGGTGCCGATGAAGTCGGTGTCGCAGAAGGTGCAGGCGGCGCTGGCGCGGTCGCTTTCGCGGCCGGACCACAGATTACAGCCCGCGAACCGGCAAAATACCGCCGCGCGGCCTGCATGGGCGCCTTCGCCTTGCAAGGTCTTGAAGATTTCTTTGGCGGAGTAAGTCATGGGGGATGCGGGCGGCTGACCGCCCCGGATTCGAGCAAAAGCGCATCATTTTACTTGGCGCGGCCGATATCCGCCGAAAGACCCTGCGCCACGCGGGTTCGCCGCCGTTGGCAGGCGGGTGCGCCGCGCCCGGAAAATCGCGGGATCCGCATGCGCGCCGTTCTCCGTGCCTGCTGCGCGAAGCCTGCCGGCCCTGTAGACTTGCCGCCTATGTTTCACGTCCAAGACTCGCTATTCATCGACGAGCGCGACCTGACTTTCACCATGATCCGCGCGCAGGGCGCCGGCGGGCAGAACGTCAACAAGGTCTCCAGCGCCGTCCACCTGCGCTTCGATGTGCGCGCTTCCCGCCTGCCACCCGAGGTGCAGGATGCCGTGTGCGCGCTGAACGACCACCGCATCTCCAAGGAAGGCGTGATCGTCATCAAATCGCAGTCGTTCCGCAGCCAGGAAAAGAACCGCGCCGAGGCCATCGAGCGCCTGGTGGGCATGGTGCGGTCGGCCATCCGGGTGGACAAGCCGCGCCGCGCCACCAAGCCGACGCGCGCCTCGCAGCGCCGGCGCGTGCAGCGCAAGGTGCTGCACGGCGAGGTCAAGCGGCTGCGCGGCCGGGTGCAGGGCGATTAGAGGCCGCCATGGTCGACGCACGCCGCCGTTACCTGCTCACCCTTGCCGGGGTGTTTGCCGTCATCTGGGCGGCGCTGGCCATCGATCCGCACGACCGCTCGGCCTGGGCGCTGGAAAATGCGCTGGTGCTGGGCCTGGGCATCGTGCTTTTTGCCACGCGGCACGCGTTCGTGTTCTCGCGCGTGTCGTACACATTGATCTTCCTGTTTCTGTGCCTGCATACCATCGGGGCGCACTATACGTATTCCCTGGTCCCGTACGACGAGTGGTGGCGTGCCTTGACCGGGCGTACGCTCAACAGCCTCTTGGGCTGGGAGCGCAACAACTTCGACCGCGTCGTGCATTTCTCGTATGGCCTGCTGCTGGCCTACCCGATCCGCGAGATCTTCCTGCGCGTGGCCGAGGTGCGCGGGTTCTGGGCGTACTTCCTGCCGATGGACGTCACGCTGTCGACCTCGGCCCTGTACGAACTGATCGAGTGGGGCGCTGCCGAGTTCTTTGGCGGCGACCTGGGCGCGGCGTATCTGGGGACGCAGGGCGATATCTGGGATGCGCAGAAGGACATGGCGCTGGCGGCGCTGGGCGCGGTCATCGCCATGGCCGTGACGGCGCTGATCAACTGGCGGGCGCGCCGAGATGTCGCCCGCGACTGGGCGGACAGCCTGAAGCCCGACAGACGGCGGATAGCCGAAAATCCTTGAAGTCCATAGGGGCATGACGATATATCGCTTAAACCCGATATATGATTCGATAAATTGCGATATACCAATATG
This sequence comes from Achromobacter sp. GbtcB20, assembly GCF_019091095.1. Taxonomy (NCBI): domain Bacteria; kingdom Pseudomonadati; phylum Pseudomonadota; class Betaproteobacteria; order Burkholderiales; family Alcaligenaceae; genus Achromobacter; species Achromobacter sp. GbtcB20. The sequence continues at coordinate 125,998 of NZ_JAGXJZ010000010.1, forward strand.
ACCGCAACTTCCTCACGCACCGAGCAGGACGCCACGCAACCCGCGATCGACGCAGACGCCATTCTCAAGGCTCTCGCCAATCCGGTCCGCCGCGACATCCTGACCTGGCTGAAGACGCCGCACGCCCATTTCGAGGAGCGCCCGGGCCACACCTTTGAACACGGGGTGTGCGCGGGCCATATCGATGATCGCTGCGGCCTGTCCCAGTCGACGGTGTCGTCGCATCTGGCCGTGCTGCAGCGCGCCGGCCTGATTTCAGCGACCAAGGTGGGGCAGTGGGTCTTTTTTCGTCGCAATGAACCCGTGATTGCCGCGTTTCTGCGGCAGTTGAACCAGGATATGTAGCCCGTCTGCCATACCCGCAAGCGCCCCATTGCCGGGACGAAAGGATGTTTCATGAACCCGTTGTTTGAACCGCTGAAAGTCGGCGACCTGACGCTGCGCAACCGCGTCGTGATGGCGCCGCTGACCCGTCAGCGCGCCAGCGCCGGCCGCGTGCCGAATGACCTGATGGTCGAGTACTACACCCAGCGCGCCGGGGCCGGCATGATCCTCACGGAAGCCACCGCGGTCACGCCGCAGGGCGTCGGCTACGCGGATACCCCGGGGCTGTGGTCGCCCGAACAGGTCAAGGGCTGGCGCAAGGTGACGTCCGCGGTGCATGACAAGGGCAGCGTGATCGTCGCGCAGCTTTGGCACGTGGGGCGCATTTCCGACCCGATGTTCCTCGATGGCGAGCTGCCGGTCGCACCCAGCGCCATCGCGGCCAAGGGCCACGTCAGCCATGTCCGCCCCAAGCGCGCCTACGTGACGCCGCGCGCCCTGGAAACCGCGGAGATCCCCGGCGTGGTCGAGGCTTACCGCCACGGCGCGCAGATGGCGATGGAAGCCGGTTTCGATGGCGTCGAAGTGCATGCCGCCAACGGCTACCTGCTGGACCAGTTCCTGCAGGACAGCACCAACCATCGCACGGACCAGTACGGCGGCTCCGTCGAAAACCGCGCGCGACTGCTGCTCGACGTGGTCGACGCCTGCGTGGCGGTCTGGGGCGCGGGTCGCGTCGGCGTGCATCTGTCGCCGCGCGCGGACGCCCACGACATGGGCGATTCGGATCTGCCCGGCCTGTTTGGCTATGTGGCGCGCGAACTGGGCAAGCGCGGCATCGCCTTCCTGTGTGCCCGCGAACACGAAGGTCCCGACAGCCTGGCGCCGATGATGAAGGCCGAGTTCGGCGGCGTGTTCATCGCCAACGAAGGCTACACGCGCGAAACCGCCGAGGCGGCCGTGGCCGCCGGCCGTGCCGACGCCGTGGCGTTTGGCGTGCCGTACATCGCCACGCCCGATCTGGCCGAGCGTCTGCAGCAAAATGCGCCGCTCAACACGCCGAACCCGGCCACGTTCTACGCGTCCGGCCCGGAAGGCTATACCGACTACCCGGCAATGGCGGCCTGACGTTCAAAGCGCGGCGCGCATCGGATAGGTAAACCATCCGAAGTGCGCCGCGTTCAGGCCCAGATGCGCCAGCACGGCGGCCGCCAGGCCGCCGTAGCGGTAGGCCACGCCGTATCCCACCCCCGCTAGCGCCGCCAGCAGCATCCACTGCCAGCCTCCGGCGTAGTGCGCCAGCCCGAACAGCGCGGCCGCCACGGCCAGCGCCGCCCAGGCGCCCCACGGATGATGACGCCACCATTGCGTCAGACGCTCCTGCACATATCCTCGAAACAGCGCCTCTTCGGCCAGCGTGACGAGCAGGGCGTTGTTCAGCAGCCAGATCCAGCCGGACGCGGGCCACTTGGGCGCCCATCCCACCACGCCCAACGCCAGCGCCAAGCCCAGGCAGGCCGTCACTGCGCCCGCGCACGCCAGCAACGCCGCCTGCAAGGTCAGCCGCGCATGCGCCGCCGCCATCGGCGGGGCCAGCACCAGCACCACCCAGAACCCCACAAGCGGCTTGTCCAGGTTCAGGTACATGCCGAACGGCACGGCGTCCGGACTGAGCGGCGCGGGCGCAATGACGCGCAGGTTGTGAAAACCGGGCAACAGATGGGCAAAGAGCAGCACGGCCACGACCACGAAGAGCGCATGACCGGCCGCGCGCGATGCCGGCCCCCCGCCGGCGCGCACCAGCGCGGCCGCAGCAAGCAGCAGTGCCGGACCCGCGAGCGCCACGGGATCCGCGACGCCGTCGGCCAATGCCCAAGCCCACGCCACCGCCAAGGGGGCTAGCGCCCAGCGGCGCGTGCCAGGCGGCCACAAGAGGGCGGCGGCCAGGAACAGGGCAAACCACGGCATGACGTGCGGCATCGGCGGGTGGGAGGCTATCGCGAAGGCCTGAGTGTACGCGCGGGCCCGCGCCGGCTTTGCCTTGCCGGTGATTTCAGGCGACCATGCGGCAGCGGCGGCACATGCCCCGCATGTCAGGCGGACATGGCGCCGCCAGCAATGGAGTCAGGAATGAAGACAATCGCGTGGTTGATGCTGGCCGCGGCGCTGCTGCCGTTCGTGTGCACGATCATCGCCAAGGCAGGCGGCAAGAAGTTCGACAACAACGATCCGCGCGCGTGGCTGGCGCGGCAGGAAGGGTGGCGGGCGCGGGCCAACGCCGCGCAGGTCAACACATTCGAAGCGTTGCCGTTTTTCTACGCCGCGGTGTTGTTCGCGCTGTACAACCAGGCCTCGCCCGCGCACGTTGCCACGCTGATGGCGTGCTGGCTGGGCACGCGGCTGGGATACTTGGCGATGTACCTGGCGAACTGGGGCGCGCTGCGCTCGCTGGTCTGGACGGCGGGCGTGGGGTTCGTGATCGCGATTCTGTTCGCGGGCGTCTGAGCCTGCGGCGCACGACCCAATGAGACTGGCCGCGGCGTTACGCGCCGCGGCCGCCCGGCATCACTTCCACTCGAACATGGCGCGCGCGGTGCCCGTGCCTTGCACCGTGACCTCACGCTCCTGCGCCTGGCCGTCGTACGTGGCCGATATCTTGTAGCTGCCCGCAGGCAGCTTCACCAGCATGTAGGGGCCTTGCGCGGTGGTCTGCAGCACGGCCTTGCCTTGGGCGTCCCGAATGGCGACGGTCACGTCGGCCACGTAATCGGCCTTGCCGCCGCGTTGGGCGGCAAAGGTCAGCGCCAGCGGATAGCTGCTGGACGCGGCCTTCATGGCTTCCGATTCGTCGATGCCGATGCCGCCGCTGACGTACTCCACCGTGCCCTGATGCTGCACGGGCGGCATGCCCGCCTGGGCGGTGGACAGGACGCCTGCAATGGCCATGCTGCCCAGGGCCATGGCGGCGGCCATCGTGCAGCGTTCAAAACGTTTGTTCATGGAATTCTCCTGCAGGAAAACCGGCGGGGCAGCGCGTTGTGGCTGCCCCCGGCGGTAGCTTGCAACGATTCGACTTGACCGCGCAAGGCGAGTTCGCGTCCGTCCGCCTCGGAAATCAACCGTTTGTATCAGGCGCCGCGTGCCGGGTCGCTGCCGCCGGCCTCGTGCCAGGAAAACGTCAGCTGGCTGACGCCGCTGACAGCGCCATCCGGGGCAAAACGCCGTTCCTCGAGCTGGGCGGCGCCGTTGCCATGCAGCGCCATCACGCTGGAACTGCGCGTGCCGTACGTCGCGCTGACGATGAAGGGGCTGCTCAGCAGTCGCTCGCGGTCGGGCGGCAGGCCGGTGGCGGGCAAGTCTGCATCGTCCGCCGGGCTGCGGTCGGCGAGCGCGGTGAACAGCGCGGGCAGGTCCGGCTGCGGCTGGTGGTGCAGCACGGCGGTGAACGCGGCCTTGGTTCGCGCCAGCTTGGGCCAAGGCGTGTCCAGCAGGTGATTTGACAGGGCATAGATGCCGGGCGCCAGCGCGCGCGGCCCGCCGTCGCGGTTGCTCAGGTACCACGCCTGGCGGGCGTCGCCCACGATCAGGTTGAAGCCGTTATAGGCCTGGTCCACGTCATGCACCGTTTCCAGATACGCCTGCGGCGTCATGGCGCCGCGCAGAAAGTCCTCGACCAGCGCGCCGCGCGACGGCGCGTCGTCCAGATGCCGGCCGGGCTCGCGAAAGTTGGTGACCAGCGCGTAGCGCCCCTCGGTCGTCGCGCCCATCCACGTGCCGCCCGCCTGGCCGTCGCGCCCGGCGTAGATATTCGGGGCGTCCGGCCATTGCGCGGCGGGCAGGGTGGGACGCGCGTGAAACTCGTCGCGGTTCGCGGCGATCAGGACGGGGATGCCGGGCAAGAAGTGCAGGGCCAGTACGGCAAGACACATGATTCAGACCTGATGAAGGGGGGAGGGATTGGCAGGGCGGCCGGGCGCGGCGGTGAAGTCGGGTCCGGCCAGCGTGGCGCGCAAGGCTTCGATCTGCGCGGCGACGTCGCGCAGCGCGGGCGAAGGCGTCGAGATCGCATCGCCAGGCACGGGCAGGCCCTGTTCGACGGAGCCGGCAATGCGATCCAGGGCGGCGGCCAGTTGGGCGACCTCGGCGGCGGGCGGCGCGGCCTGGCCGTCAGGCAGCGACCAGGCCGTGTCCGAGATGGCGTTGGCCACGCGTTCCAGCGCCACTTCGACCGGCCACCAGGCCAGCGCGCGGCGGCTGACCAGCCGGGGCTCGGACAGCCCGCGCTGCAGGGCGATGCGCAGGTCCGACAGGCGCGAGTAGGCGCGGGCGCGCAGGTCGTGCCGTTTGTCGGGATCGGCCTGAAAGACCGTGTTCAGGTACGCCGCCAGCGTGAACGTGGCCGAGGACACGGCATGGTCCAGATTGCTGCGTTCGATCCGGATCCAGGGCAGATAGCCCACCAGCAATACGATGGCCGCCGCGACGCCCACGTCCACCAGCCGGGCCAGCGCAATGGCCCAGCTCCCCGGCTGCAGCGCGCCGATCAGCAGCATGAGGATGGGCAGCATGATGGCCGAAAACAACCCATAGTTGCGCCGTATCGACCACGGCAGCAGCGCGGCCAGCGCGGCAACCGTCAACAGGCTGGCAAGGCCGCCCCGGTCCAGCGCGAGGACGGTGGCGCTGATGCCCACGCCCACCACGCTGCCCGCGCAGCTTTGCAGCGCGCGCGCGAACACCGAGCCGAAGTTGGGCTTGAACACCACCACGACGACGAGCGGCACCCAGTAGGACCGCGGCAGCGCGGCCGCCAGGGCGACAGCCTCGGCGGCAAGCAGGCATAGCCCCAGACGCACGAGATACCGCACCGTCGTCGGTCCGGGCCGGTACGTGCGGACCAGCACGCGCCAAGGCGTACGCGCGGGTGCGGGTTGCAGCGTCGCGAAGGCGTCGGGCTGCGCGGCGCGGGCGCCGTTCAGCAACAGTTGCACCTGCTCCAGCGCCTCGGCCAGCTGCGGCATGCCGGCCCGGCGCAGGGCGGCGATGTCGTCGCGCGCGTCCGGTTCGGCATCGTTTTCGACCCGGTCGGCCACCTGGTTCATGACGCGGGCGCACTCGGGCGGCAGTACCCGGCCGGCGCGCGCTAGCGTCAACGCGGCATTGGTGAGCGGCGTGCAGGCCTGCAACTGCGCGGCCAGGCGCGCCAGCCGCGGCGTCGGGCCGGCCGACCGGCCACGCGCGGCCAGCACGGTGTCATAGGCGGCGGTCATGGCCGCTTCCATGTCGCGGCGCGCGGCCATGACCCGCGAGGTGCCGATCGCCGTGAACATTGCCGCCAGCTTGCGGTAGGCCTGCGCCACCGCGGCCCGCTCCGGCGCGATGGGGTTCACCACCCACCCGGACAGCGTCAGCGCCAGGCCGAACAGCCCGCCCGCGCCGACCAGCACCGGCGGCATCCACGCGGGCAGCGTGGACGTCAAGCTGGAGCCGACGATGACGTAGGTGGCAAATTGCAGCGTGGCGACGGCGGCGATGTTGTTGAAAGTGCCGACCAGGCTGGCCGCCAGCACCAGCACCATCATGGCTGCGGAGGTCCACAGGCCGTGCCCGGCGATCAAATTGCCCAGCAGGTAACCCAATGCGCCGCCGAACACCGTGGAACCGATCGAAAGCGCCCGGTTGCGGTAGGGGCCGCCGTTGTCGCCCGTGATGGCGGGCAGCGCGCCCAGCGCCACCAGCGCGGCCGCCGCGCCCTCGTCAAGCGCCATGCCCACCGCCGTCGGCAGGCCGATGGCCAGCGCGGCGCGCAGCATCACCCACGGATTCACCGGCGACGGCTCCATGTGCGCCAGGCTCATCAGCCAGCGCATGTTCGAGGCGTGCGCGACGCGGCTTATGGATGGGCGGGACACGGTGGCCTCATGGGCGGCTGTCAGGCCTTGATGAGCGGCGCCTCTTCAGGCGCGGCCAGGCGGAAGTAGTCGTCGGTGTTCAGCAGGATGGACGCGTCCAGGCGTCCCGCGTTGAACACGATTTCGGCGTGGCGTTCGCGCAGGCTGGGGTCCACCAGCAGCGTCAGGTCCGGATTGAAACTGAAGGGCGGAATCGCGCCGATCTCGCAGCCGGTCAATTCGCGCGCCAGGTCCTGTGACGCGAGCGAGGCCTTCTTGCCGCCGGCCGCCCGCGCAATGGCGTCCAGGTCGGCCTGCTTGTCCGCGGGAAAGACGGCCAGCACGTTCTTGCGAAGGTTGGAAGAGATCTTTACGCGGCAGACCAGCGCCTTCGCGCCCTGGCTGACCTCGGTGCCGCGAATGGCGGCGACCTCGACGGAACGCCCGGCCGCGGCATGTTCAAGCAGGCGGTAACGGGCCTGGTTCTGGATGAGCAGGGCTTGCAGGCGTTCGAAGACTTCCATGGGACTCGGGGCAGAAGCGGCCGGGGGTCGGCCTTGTACGCGAAATCATACGCCCGCGGCGCGCTAGATTTCCCCGGTGAATGCGTAGCCCCAGCCCCACACGGTACGGATGGGCAATTCCACGTCGACGTCCTGGGCCTTGCGCCGCAGGCGGCTGACGACGACGTCCGTGCGGCGGACGGATTCGCGGCCGGAATGCGGATCGATGCCCGGCGGGTCGCCGCGCGGCATGCGCTTGTCGGGCGAGCCGGTCAGCTTGAGCAGGAAGTCGCGTTCGGCCTGGGTCAGCGCCAGGCGCGTGCCGTGGGGGCTGACGAGCGTCCAGGCCGCGTCCAGGAATTGCCACTTGCCGGTCGGTTCGGCGGGGGCTGCGGCCACGGCTGGGCGCGGCTCGGCCTCGGGGGCGCGGCGGCCGGCGGCGGTGGGCACGCGGCGCACAAGCGCCTGCAGGGCGGCCGCGATCTCGCCCGTGGCGACGTCGGGCGAAAAACAGGCGTCGGCGCCGCAGTGCAGGCCCAGGATGCGGTTCTCGGGGGTGTCGAAGGCGGAAATGGCGACAATGCCGGCGGTGGTGTCCATGGCGCGCAGACCTGCGACGGCCATGCAGAGATCGGTAAATTCGGCTTGCATCACGAGCAGCGGGGTGCGGCGGGCCTGGAACAGGCGGAACAGTCCGTTGGAGTCTTCGCAAGGACGCGGCGAGAACCCCATTTCGGCCAGTTCGTCGCTGCGGCGCCCGCGCTGGCCGGCGTCGGGAGCGAAGACGATCAGGTCTAATAGGTCATTCATGAATCGGTGTAAACATCATGCAGCTTGAGCACAGGCATGATGCAACGGTTACACCGCTTTCCAAAAAGCGCTCAACGACACTTTCCTACCCGAATTCTCGGCCATGGGCGCGGGAATCGCCTTTTGGCGGCTCACGGCACGGCGGCAACCGCCTCATTCCACCATCCGCCGCCCAGCGCTTGTAACAAGGCGGCCGTGTCGGTGTAGCGCGCCGCGTCGGCCTCGATGCGCGAAATCCGCGTTTGTAACACCTGCCGCTGGCTGTCCAGCAGGCTCAGGTGGCTGATGCCGCCGGCCTGGTAGCGGCCCGCGGCGATGCGGCCGGCGTCGTCCGCGCGGCGCCAGGCGTCGTCATAGGCCGCGAAGGCCTCGCCGTCCGTCTGCAGCGCGCGCAGCGCATCGGCCACCTGGCGCAAACCATCCAGCACGGTCTGGCGGTAGGCCGCGGCGGCCGCATCATACGCGGCTTCGGCCGAGCGCTTGCGCGCGCGCAGCTCGCCGCCGTGAAAGAGCGGCTGGACAAGGCCCAGGCCAAGATTCCAGACATTCACGCCATTGGCCAGTTCGTTCGCGCCCGTGCGCTGGGAACCAAAGCTGGCGGTCAGCGTGAACTGCGGATACAGGTTGGCCGTGGCAACGCCCAAGTCGGCCGATGCCTTGTGCCACAGGGCTTCGGCGGCCAGGATGTCGGGCCGCTGGCGCGTCAGCGCCGAGGGCACGCCCGTGGGCACATCCGGCGGCAGCGTCAGGTCCGCCAGGCGCAGCGGGGGCGATTGCAGGCTGGCGGGCGGCATGCCCAGGTAGGTCGCAAGCTGATGGGTCACCTGCGCCAGCTGGTATTCCAGCGGCGGCAGGGTGGCGCGCGTCTGCGCGACCAGCAGCTCCTGGTTGCGCAGGTCGGCCAGGGCGATGCCGCCCGCCTCCAGCCGCTTTTGCATGATGTCCTGCTGGTTCACCTGCGCGGCCAGCAGATCGCGCGTGGCTGCCAGCCGCTCGGCCAGGTCCGCCTGACGGATGGCGGCGGTGACGACGTTGGCCGCCAGCGACATGCGTGCCGCCTGCAGTTCGTGGGCCTGGTAATCCATCTGCGCGGCCAGGCTTTCCAGCGCGCGGCGGTTGGCGCCGAACACGTCCAGGGTGTAGGACACGTCGATGGAGGCGTTGTAGAGCGTGAAGGGCGGGGGCGGCTCGGCGACCGGCACGCCATAGGCCGCCGGATCCACCTTTTTGCGGGCTGCCGACAGGTTGCCGTCCACTGCGGGCAGCATGCGCCCGCCGGTGTCGGCGGCCAGGTCTTCCTGCGCTTGCCGCAACCGCGCGCGCGCCTCATCCAGCGTGGGGCTGGCGTCGAGCGCCTGGCGCACCAGCCGGTCCAGCGGCTCCGACTGGAACAACCGCCACCACTGCCCGGGGATGTCGGCGCCCGCCTGCAGGCGCTGCTGGCCCGGCAGCAGCGCGTCCTGTCCGGGCGTATAGGACGCCACTTCGGGCGCGGCCCGCTTGTCGAAGTCGGGGCCGACCGCGCAGGCGGTCACGAGGGCGCAGAGCGCCGAGACGGCCAGGGGGCGGGAAGCGGGCAGGTGGCGGGCGCGGAGCATGGGATCAATCCAGGGTGCGGCGGTAGAACTTCACGGCGGCGGTCATCACGATGACGGTGAACAGCATCAGCGGCCAGATGTTGGGCCACAGGTCCCACCAGCCGTTGCCCTTGAGCAGGATGCCGCGGATCAGCCGGTTGAAATACGTCAGCGGCAGCAGGTTGCCCAGGTGCTGGGCCCACATCGGCATGCCCTGGAACGGAAACATGAAGCCGGACAGCAGCATGTTCGGCAGGAAATAGAACATGGTCAGCTGCATGGCCTGAAGCTGGTTCTGCGCCAGCGACGACAGCGTGATCCCGACCGTCAGGTTCGCCGCGACGAACAGCAGCGCGGCCAGGTAGACGGACAGCAGGCTGCCCATGACGGGCACGTGGAACACAAAATGCGCCGCCGCGAGAATGATGGTGGCCTGGATGAGACCAATGGCGATGTAGGGCACGATCTTGCCGGTCATCACCTCGATCGGCCGCACCGGCATCGCCAGCAGGTTTTCCATGGTGCCGCGCTCTCGCTCGCGGGTCATCGCCAGCCCGGTCATCATCACCAGCGTCATGGTCAGGATCACGCCCATCAGCCCCGGCACCGTGTTGTATTGCGAGATCTGTTCTTCGTTGTAGAGCTGGTGGATGCGCACGTCGAAGGGCGGCTGGCCGCCCGCCAGGCTTGCCAGCGGCCCGGTCAGGTCCTTCTGCGCAACGGCCTGGGTGAGCTGGGTGGCCGCGCCCAGCGCCATGCCGGTGGCCATGGGGTCGGTAGCGTCCGCCTCGATCAGCAGGGCGGGGCGTTCGCCGCGCAACAGGCTGCGGGTGAAGTCGGGCGGGATGGTCACGACGAACAGCACGCGGCCCTGCGCCAGGGCGGCGCGGCCCGCTTCCTCGGTGTCCAGTTCCTCGACGATGTGAAAGTAGTCCGACGAACGCATCGCCGCGATGAAGCTGCGCGTGAACGGGCTGTGGTCCGAGGCGATGATGGCGGTGGGCATCTGGCGCGGGTCGGTATTGATGGCGTACCCGAAGAGCGCCAGCTGCATGATGGGCAGGCCGACGATCATGCCGAAGGTGATGCGGTCGCGGCGCAGCTGCAGGAATTCCTTGAGCACCATGCTCCACCAGCGCGACCACGAAAAGCCGTTCAGGCGCGCGGTCATGGCTGGCTCGCAAAGTTGTCGGTGGACCGGTTCATCAGGTAGATGAAGACGTCTTCCAGGCTCGTGTCCACGCGTTCCAGCCGCAGGTCCTGGCCCGCGATGGCCGCGCGCAGCGTGCTTCCCAGCTGCGCCGCGTCCTTGCCGCTGACATGCAGCGCCGACCCGAACGCGACCGTCTGGTCGACCCCGGGCGCGCCGCGCAGCTGCTGGCCCAGCGGAACCAGGTTGGCGCCGTGGATCGCCCAGGTGGTCAGGTCCTGTTCGGCGATGACCTCGTCGGCGGTGCCCTGCGTGAGCAGCTTGCCGTACGAAATGTAGGCCAGCTTGTGGCAGCGTTCGGCCTCGTCCATGTAGTGGGTGCTGACCAGCACCGAGATGCCGCGCGCCGCCAGTTCATGCAGCTGCTCCCAGAAATCGCGCCGCGCCGTCGGGTCCACGCCGGCGGTGGGCTCGTCCAGCAGCAGCAGCCGTGGCTGGTGCAGCAGGCAGGCGGCCAGCGCCAGCCGCTGCTTCCAGCCGCCGGACAACGATCCCGTCAACTGTCCCGCGCGGCTTTGCAGCCCCAGATCCTGCAGCGCGCGGTCCACGGCCTCCTTGCGCTGGTCCATTCCGTACATGCGCGCCACGAAATCCAGGTTCTCGCGGATGGTCAGGTCTTCCCAGTACGAGAACTTCTGCGTCATGTAGCCGACTTTGCGCTTGATCTGGGCGCTGTCGCGCAGGATGTCGTAGCCCAGGCAGGTGCCGCTGCCCGAATCCGGCGTGAGCAGGCCGCACATGAGGCGGATGCAGGTTGTCTTGCCGCTGCCGTTGGGGCCCAGGAAGCCGAAGATTTCGCCCTCGCGCACCTGCAGCGTCACGTCATTCACGACGTGCTTGTTGCCGAAGTGCTTGTTCAGGCCGTGAACGTCGATGACGTTGGTGGCGGAGCCGGGGGCGCTCATGGCAGGGTGGCCTCCACCGGCTGGCCCGGATGCAGCCGCGCCGCCACGTCGGCAGCGGGGCGCGCTTCCACCATGTACACGAGCTTGCTGCGGCTTTCGCGGCTGTAGATCACGGGCGGGGTGTATTCGGCCTGATCCGATACGTAATCGATGCGCACGGGTATCGGATCGCCGCAGCCATCGCAGCGCAGCGTGGCCTGTTGCCCGATCTTCAGCGACCCCACGACCGTCTCCGGCACAAAAAAGCGCACCTTGATGTTGCCGGGCGGCAGCAGGCTGACGACGGGGCTGCCGGCGGGCACCCATTCGCCCACCCGGTACATCGTGTCGAACACCCGGCCCGCGGACGGCGCGGCCAGCTGCTTCTGGGCCAGCGTCCATTCGGCTTGCGCCAGCGCGGCGTCGGCCGCCTCCACTTGCGAGGCCTGCGCGCGCCGCGCGTCGTCGCGCCCCGGCAGCCGGTTCACCTCGACCTGCGCCTGCAGTTCGCGCACGCGCGCCGCGTCCGACTGCGCCTGCTCGCGGCTATCGTCCAGCTGCGAACGCGGGATGCCGCCGATGCGGAACTGCGCATTGTCGCGGGCAAGCTGCGCGGCGGACCGCCGGCTGGCCGCCTGCGCCTGCGCCAATTGCGCCAGGCTGACGTCGACTTCGGGGGGCCGCTTTCCGGTGGCGATGTCCTCCAGCTGGGCGCGCGCCGCCGACAGCTCGGCCTGGGCCTGATCGCGCGCGGCGGCTTCGCGCGTGGCGTCCAGTGTGTAGAGCGGCTGGTTGGCGTCGACCTGCTGGCCGCGCCGCACCGCCAGCGTGTCCAGGCGCCCCGGCTCGGACGAGGCCACATAGACGTAGTCGCCCTCCACGTAGCCCTGGTAGAAGGCCTGGTCGTGGTTGCCGCAGCCGAAAAGCGTCAGCAAGGCCAGGGAAGCGGGCAGAAGGCGGAGGGTGCGCATGGTCAGCGTCCTGAAGACGAGGGGGTTGGCGGCGTGGTGGGCGCAAAGAGGCCGCCGGTCAGCATGGCGATCGCGTGGCGCGCGATCGCGTCGTTGTCGATGGTCTGCGCCACCGGGTCGTTCTGCCAGATGCGGCGCCATAAGTTCGACGTGGCCAGCGGCAGCAGCGTCATGCCCAGAATGGACAGGAACACCAGACGCGGTTCCACCCCCGGCGTGATGGCGCCGCGCCGCTGGCATTCGGCAATGAGGCCAGCAAACGCCTGAAGCCGGTCCGATGGCAGATGGCGCAGCACGCGATCGCGCAACTGGCCGCCTTCGTTGACGACTTCGTGCATCCACAGCGAGGGCAGCCAGGGCTTTTCGGTCGCGCTCTGGACCACGCGGCCCACGATTTCCGTGATGAAGCCGCGCGCCGCCGACGCCGGATCGGGCAGGGGGGCCGCGGGCGTGCCGCCAGCAGGTGGGCCATCAGCAGCCGGCCCTCCGGCGGCTCCACCCGGCTCAAGCGGCACGGGCGCCCAGACATAGCCGATGACGGGCACGATCCGCTCCAGCACCACGGCGTCGATCAATTGGTCGCGGCTTTTGAAGTAGTAATGCAGCATCGCCGGCGTGACGCCCGCGCGCTGCGCGATGTTGGCGATGGTGGTGGCGGCCACGCCCTGCGCGGCGAACAGCTGCGTGGCCAGATCCAGCAGTTTGGCGCGGGCGGTGGCGGTGTCCGGACGCGGCGGACGCCCGGGACGGCGAGGGGGCAAGGGGTGGGAAGCTGCAACCATGCGGCGCATTCTAATTAAAGAATTAATTAATTAAAAGGGGGATCGATCATCAGGGTTTCAGCGGCTGCCGGCGGCGTGCGATGGTGTAATGGTCCGGTTCCCCACCACGCCGTCCGGGCGTGTCGCGAGGCCCGGCCGGCTCCATGAAGGAGGCCGCACACCATGCCCCAATCCGCTTCAACCAACCGCCGTATCGTGCTTGCCGCCCGGCCGCAAGGCGAGCCCGCCGATACCGACTTCCGCCTGGAAACGGGCGAAGTCCCCCAACCCGGCCCGGGCCAGGTGCTGCTGCGCACGGTCTACCTGTCGCTCGACCCCTACATGCGCGGCCGCATGAGCGATGCTCCGTCGTACGCCGAGCCCGTGCAGATTGGCGAACCGATGGTCGGCGGCACCGTCACGCGGGTCCAGGCCTCGAATAATCCGCAGTTTCCAGTCGGCGAATGGGTGCTGGCGCAGACCGGGTGGCAGGACTACGCCGTGTCCGACGGCGCGGGCCTGCTGCGCCTGGGCGCCCACCCCGAAAACCCGTCCTGGTCGCTGGGCGTGCTGGGCATGCCCGGCTTTACCGGCTACATGGGACTGCTGGACATCGGCCAGCCCAAGGCGGGCGAAACCGTCGTCGTGGCCGCTGCCAGCGGGGCGGTGGGCGCGGTGGTGGGCCAGATCGCCAAGATCCACGGCTGCAAGGTCGTGGGCATTGCCGGCGGACCCGACAAGTGCCGCTACGTGGTCCAGGAGCTGGGCTTTGACGAATGCCTGGACCATCGGCAGCCGGACCTGGCAGGCCGCTTGGCCGCGGCCGTGCCCCAAGGCATCGACGTGTATTTCGAAAACGTCGGCGGCGCCGTCTTCGATGCCGTGCTGCCGCTCTTGAACCCGCGAGCCCGCGTGCCGGTCTGCGGACTGATCTCGGCCTATAACGCGACCAGCCAGCCCGAGGGCCCGGACCGGCTCGCGCTGCTCATGCGCACCATCCTGACGAAGCGGCTGAAAATGCAGGGGTTCATCATTTTCAACGAGTACGCGCACCGCTACGGTGAATTCCGCGACGCCATGCTGGACCTCATCAAGCAAGGCCGCATCAAGTATCGTGAAGACGTGGTCGACGGCCTGGAGAACGCCCCGCGCGGGCTGATCGGGCTGCTCAAGGGCGAAAATGCCGGCAAACGCATTGTGCGGGTCGGCCCTGACGAATGGAGCGCTACATGAACATCCTGATCGTGCTGACTTCCCACGACACGCTGGGCAACACGGGACGCAAGACGGGCTTCTGGCTTGAAGAGTTTGCGGCGCCGTATTACGCGTTCCTGGACGCCGGCGCCAAGCTCACGCTGGCCTCGCCGCTGGGCGGCCAGCCGCCGCTCGATCCCAAGAGCGACGATCCCGACGCGCAGACGGACGACACGCGCCGCTTCAAGCAAGACAGCGACGCGCAGCGCGTGCTGGCATCCACGCGCCGGCTGTCCGAGGTGCAGGCCTCGGACTACGACGCGGTCTTCTATCCCGGCGGCCACGGCCCGCTGTGGGACCTGGCCGAAGACAACAATTCGGTGGCGCTGATCGAAACCATGCTGGCCGCCGGCAAGCCGGTATCGGCCGTGTGCCATGCGCCCGGCGTGTTGCGTCACGCCAAGACCGCCGACGGCAAGCCGCTGGTGCAGGGCAGGCAGGTCACGGGCTTTTCCAACGCAGAAGAAGCGGCCGTGCAGTTGACCGATGTCGTGCCGTTTCTGGTCGAGGACGAACTGAAAAAGCTGGGCGGGCTGTACAGCAGCGGGCCGGACTGGCAGCCGCACGTGGTCAGCGATGGCCTGCTCATCACGGGGCAGAATCCCGGCTCGTCGGTGGGCGTGGCGCGCGCGCTGCTGGAACGCCTGAAGGACTGACCGCCGCCGGGCGCGCAGGGCAGGACATGAGCCGGGCCGCACGCCAAGCGCGATGCGGCCCGGCATTGTGGCGGATTGTGTCAGAATCCCGCCTTTCTGAACTGAGCGCGCCGTCATGCCGTTGCGGCGCGCGTGCTTTCCAATGCCCCCCGACGTCCCCGATCTCCCAGCAGGAACTTATGAAGCGGCGCTTTTCGCCGCCATGCAGGCGCGCGACCCGGCCACTGGCCGGCATTGCAAAAGGGTGATGGCGCTAAGCGTTGCGCTGGCCCGGGCCTGCGGGCTGCCGCAGGATGAACTGGACGTCGTGTCCGTGGCGGCGCGGCTGCACGACGTGGGCAAGATCGGCACGCCCGACCGCGTGCTGCTTAGCCCGCATCGGCTGGAAAAGGAAGACTGGGAAATCATGAAGGCGCACGCTGCGGCGGGCGCCTTCATCATCCTGCAAACCGCGATGCCGCAGCGCGAAGCCATTGCGCTGGCGGTGCGGCATCACCACGAACACTTCGACGGCTCCGGTTATCCGGATGGCCTGTCGGGCCACGCCATTCCGCTGCATGCGCGCATTATTTCGGTGGCCGATTCCTACGACGCGCTGGGCGATGCGCGGCCTTACCATCCGGCGCGCACCCACACGCAGATCATGCGGATCCTGAACCAGGAGGCGGGATCGAAATGCGATCCCGACCTGCTGCGCGTCTTCGAATCGATGATCGGGGGCAGCCCGCTACGCGTGCCGTAGCGGTTTACTTCAAGCGGTAGTTCGCAGCGACAGCGGCCAGATCCTGCAGCGTGCGCTGCTGCCAGGCCGCGTCGTGGCCCAGTTCCTCGGCCAGGATGCGCGCGACCTCGGGCGCGGCCAGCATGGCGGCCTCGGCGTCCAGGAACAGCGCGCGGTTGCGGCGCGCCAGCACGTCTTCCGCGCTGCGCGCCAATTCGTAGCGGGCGGCAAAGCGCACATGCGCCTCGGACAGGCCGCTGGCCTTGACCAGCATGCGCCCGGCGCCGGGCAACGCTTGCAGCGTCGCCAGATCGTTGCCGTAGTAGCTGTCAGGCGTGCCGGCGTGTTCCTGCGACGGCGCCAGGCCGCCGGCGCCGTGCAGCGGCAGCGACTCGGTGCGGCACGAGGCCTGCGTCAGCAACTGGTGCTGGATCGCGGTGTCCACCACGTCCTGCGCCATGCGCCGGTACGTCGTCCATTTGCCGCCCGTCACCGTCACCAGGCCGGCCTTGGACACCAGGATCGTGTGCTCGCGCGACAGCTTCTTGGTGGAGGCCTCGCCGGTCGCCTTGACCAGCGGGCGCAGGCCGGCCCAGACGCTGGTCACATCGTCGCGCGTCGGCTTGCGGCTCAGATACCGCGCCGCGGTGTTCAGGATGAAATCCACGTCTTGCGCGCCCGCGTCGGGATCCAGCGGCAGGTCCTGGCGCGGCGTGTCGGTGGTGCCGACGATGGTGTGGCCGTTCCAGGGCACCACGAACAGCACGCGGCCGTCGTCGGTCTTCGGGATGAGGACGGCGCGCTTGCCGGGCAGGAAGTCGTGCGGCAGCGTCAGGTGCACGCCCTGGCTGGGCGCCACCATCGTCTGCGCGTTCTTGTCCTCCATGCGGCGCACTGCATCGACCCACACGCCGGTGGCGTTGACGACGCAGCGCGCGCGCAACGTGAAGGTCGATCCGCCGACCACATCCGTGGCCGTGACGCCGTCCACCTTGCCATTCGTCATGGTCAGTCCGGTGGCGCGCACGTAGTTCACCGCCGTGCCGCCCAGGTCAAAGAGCGTGCGCATCAGGCTGATCGCCAGGCGCGCGTCGTCGAATTGGCCGTCGTAGTACAGGACGCCGCCCTTCAGGCTGCGTCCGTTGACGGTCTCGGCCAGGGTGGGGGCGTTGGCCAGCGTCTCGCGGCGCGACAGCCAGCGGCTGGGCGCCAGGTTCAGCTTGCCCGCCAGCATGTCGTACATCTTCAGGCCGATGCCGTAGAAGGGCTGGTCCATCATCGTGTAGGCCGGCACCACGAAACCCAGGGGCCAGACCAGATGCGGGGCGTTGCGGTTGAGCAGGCCGCGCTCGTGCAGGGCTTCGCGCACCAGGCTGACATTGCCTTGCGCCAGGTAGCGCACGCCGCCGTGGACGAGCTTGGTGGCCTTGCTGGACGTGCCCTTGGCAAAGTCGGCGCCTTCGATCAGCAGCGTCCGGTAGCCGCGCGCAGCGGCATCCACCGCCGTGCCCAGGCCGGTCGCGCCACCGCCGATGACGATGACGTCCCAGGAGTGCGTGTTGTCTAGCGTGTTGAGTAAGCGGCTGCGTTCGGGCGGGGTGACGGAGGCGAGGGGTTGGTTCATGTTCTTTGGGGGCGGCGTGGCCGCGAGGTAAATGCTTCGATATTCGTGCCGGCAGCGCGCAAGCGGAGGTTGGGGCCGCTGCGGCGCACGGGTCAGGGTGTCGGTTTGGGCAGGTTCGGCGCCGCGGCGACGTCACAGCGCACGCCCGAATCCAGCAACACTTGTGCCAGCGGTTCCTGGGGATGCGCGTCCGTGAAGAACCGGTCGATCTGCGAAATATGCGCCAGTTCCACCATGGCCTGGCGCTTGAACTTGCTGCTATCGGCGGCCAGCCAGACTTCACGCGATTGCTCGATGATCGTGCGGGCCACGCGCACTTCGCGAAAGTCGTAATCGCGCAGCGTGCCGTCGGCCTCGATGCCGGAGATGCCGATCAGTCCGATGTCGACCTTGAACTGGCGGATGAAATCCATGGTGGCTTCGCCCACGATGCCGCGGTCGCGCGAACGCACCACGCCGCCGGCCACGATGACTTCGCAATCCGGGTTGTCGGACAGGATGTCGGCCACGTGCAGGTTGTTCGTGATGACGCGCAGCCCGCGATGGCGCAGCAGCGCGCGCGCAATGGCTTCGGTGGTGGTGCCGATGTTCAGGATCAGCGAACAGCCATCCGGCACCGCGCGGGCCACGGCCTCGGCGATTCGCTGCTTGCCCGCGGCATGCAGGCCTTGGCGCTTGCGGTACGCGATGTTCTCGATGGTGGACGCTTCGATGCGCACGCCGCCATGAAAGCGCGACAAGAGGCCGGCTTCGGAAAGGATGTTGACGTCCCGCCGCACGGTCTGCAGCGTCACGTCGAAGCGTTTGGCGAGCTCTTCGATCGAGGCGGAGCCCTGGGCCCGCACCATTTCGATCAGCGCGCTCTGTCGTGGATTCAGTGTCATGTTCGAATGATAAAACAACAAAAGCGAAAAATAATGACGCACCGCAAGATTGTTTTTTGTTCGCTTCTTCGGTAAAACGCACAAAAAACGAAAGCCATCTGAAAGAGTATGCTCATCCTGTTGCGTCGGCGCGTGATCGCGCCGCCGTAAAGGGCGGGACGCTGTGCCGAATACCGAAGTCCGTAGAAAACAGGGACGTATAAGTAGGTTGAGGAGACTAGATGCAGCTGACCTTGGACGGGATAGCTTTGCGGGCCGGCTCGCAGACGCACCTGTATCCCATGAGCCTGGCCCCGGTTCCCGGCGCCATGACCGTCCTGCTGGGAGCCACCCTGGCCGGCAAGACCTCACTGATGCGCATCATGGCCGGGCTGGACCGGCCCACCGAAGGCCGCGTGCGGGTTGACGGCGCCGATGTCACCGGCGTGCCGGTCCGCCAGCGCAACGTGGCCATGGTCTACCAGCAGTTCATCAACTATCCGTCCATGTCGGTCTACGACAACATCGCCTCGCCGCTCAAGCTGCGCGGCGAGGCCAATACCCGCGACAAAGTCCACGCGATGGCGGCGCGCCTGCACATCGATCATCTGCTGGACCGCTACCCGTCCGAGCTGTCTGGCGGCCAGCAGCAGCGGGTGGCGCTGGCCCGGGCGCTGGCCAAGGACGCCCCGCTGATCCTGCTGGACGAGCCGCTGGTCAATCTGGATTACAAGCTGCGCGAGGAATTGCGCGACGAACTGTCGGAATTGTTTGCGCAGGGGCGTTCGACCGTGGTCTACGCCACGACCGAGCCCGGCGAGGCGCTGTTGCTGGGCGGCCACACCGCCGTGCTCGACGCGGGCGAACTGCTGCAGTACGGCCCCACGGCCGACGTCTTTCACCGGCCCAATTCGATCCGTGTGGCGCGCGCTTTCAGCGATCCGCCGATGAACCTGTTCGCCGCCCGCCGCGACAACGGCGGCTTCGTGCTCCAGGGCGACGTGGCGGTGGCGCGCGCGCTGCCGCCGGGCGCCGAGGCCGGCATCACGGCCGGCCTGCGGGCCGGGGCGCTGGACGTGGAGGCGCGGCCCGGCCACGTGGCGCTGCCCGGTAGGGTGACGCTGGCTGAAATCTCGGGTTCCGACACCTTCGTGCACGCCGAGACGGCCGCAGGCGACGTCGTGGCCCAGCTGCCCGGCGTGCACCGCTACAAGCTGGACGAGCGGGTGCAGCTGTACTTCGATCCTGCCCAGACCTATGCCTTCGGCGCGGACGGCGCGCTGCTGGCCGCACCGCGCCAGCCGGCCGGCGCGGGGGAGGTGGCCTGATGGCGCAGATCGAGCTGGACCTGTCCCATTCCTACGTCGCCCATCCCCAGTCCGATGACGACTACGCGCTGCTGCCGCTGCAATTTACTTTCCGCGACGGCGGCGCCTACGCGTTGCTGGGGCCCTCCGGCTGCGGCAAGACCACGCTGCTCAATTGCGTGTCGGGCCTGCTGCGGCCGTCGCACGGGCGCATTCTGTTCGACGGCCAGGACGTCACCGACCAGACCCCGCAGGCGCGCAACATCGCCCAGGTGTTCCAGTTTCCTGTGGTGTACGACACCATGACCGTCGCCGAAAACCTGGCGTTTCCGCTGCGCAACCGCGGCGTGCCGCCCGAGCGCATCCGCGAGCGCGTGGGCCGCATCGCCGAAATGCTGGAAATGTCCAACGTCCTGGATCGCCGGGCCAGCGGCCTGACGGCGGACGCCAAGCAAAAGATTTCGCTGGGCCGCGGGCTGGTGCGCAGCGACGTGTCGGCCATCCTGTTCGACGAACCGCTCACCGTCATCGATCCGCAGCTCAAGTGGGAGCTGCGGCGCAAGCTCAAGGAAATTCACCACGAATTCAAGCTGACGCTGATCTACGTGACCCACGACCAGACCGAGGCGCTGACCTTTGCCGACCAGGTGATGGTGATGGCGCGGGGCCGCGCGGTGCAGGTGGGCAGCGCGGACGATCTCTTTGAGCGGCCCGCGCACACCTTCGTCGGCCATTTCATCGGCTCGCCCGGCATGAACTTCCTGCCCGCGCAGTGGCGCGATGGCGCGGTGATGGTGGGGCAGCGCCGCATGGACGGCGTGCCCGAGGCCGTGGCCGCCAAGCTGCGGGACGCGGGGCCGGTCAAGCTGGGCGTGCGGCCCGAATACCTGCGGCTGGCCGAGGCCGGGGCGCCCGGCGCGGTGCCCATGCGCGTGGAGCGCGTGCAGGACGTGGGCACCTACACGCTGCTGGTCGCCGACTTCGAGGGCACGGCCGTGCGCGCCCGGCTGGGCAGCAACATCGTCACCGAAGGCAAGGGCGGCACGGTGTGGCTGTCCGTGCTCAACCCGCATACCTGCTTCTACCGCGACGAGGTGCTGATCCCATGAAACCCACCGATCACCGTGCCTGGTTCCTGGTCATGCCGGTCGTGCTTTGCGTGGCGTTCTCGGCCATTCTGCCGCTGATGACCATCGTCAATTATTCGGTCCAGGACATCATTTCGCCGGAGCGCCGCGTGTTTGTCGGCACCGAGTGGTTCGCCGCGGTGCTGCAGGACGAGGAACTGCACGGTGCGCTCTTTCGGCAGATCGGGTTCTCGTTCGCGGTGCTGCTGATCCAGATCCCGCTGGGCATCCTGCTGGCGCTGTCGATGCCCGCCAGCGGCTGGCGCGCGTCGGCCGTGCTGGTCATCATCGCGCTGTCGCTGCTGATTCCGTGGAATGTCGTCGGCACGATCTGGCAGGTGTTCGGCCGCACCGACATCGGCCTGCTGGGCGCCACGCTGTCGTGGCTGGGCGTGGACTACAACTACACGGGCAATGACGTCGACGCCTGGGTCACCGTGCTGGTCATGGACGTGTGGCACTGGACGCCGCTGGTGGCGCTGCTGTGCTACGCGGGGCTGCGCGCCATCCCCGATGCGTACTACCAGGCCGCGAGGATCGACGGCGCCTCGCGCTTTGCCGTCTTCCGCTATATCCAGCTGCCCAAGATGCGCGGCGTGCTGATGATCGCGGTGCTGCTGCGCTTCATGGACAGCTTCATGATCTACACCGAGCCCTTCGTGCTGACCGGCGGCGGCCCGGGCAACGCCACCACCTTCCTGTCGCAATACCTGACGCAGAAGGCCGTGGGCCAGTTCGACCTGGGCCCGGCGGCGGCGTTTTCGATCATCTATTTCCTGATCATCCTGCTGCTGTGCTTCATTCTCTACAACTGGATGCAGCGCGCGGGCACCACGGGCGGCTTCGACGAGGAGCGGGCAAATGCGTGATAAATCCTCCTGGTGGCGCGGCGCCTTCCTGACGCTGTACCTGGTGTTCGCGATCCTGCCGCTGTACTGGATGCTGAACATGTCGTTCAAGTCCAACACCGAGATCGTCAGCACGCTGACGCTCTGGCCGCGCGACTTCACCTTCGAGCACTACCGCACCATCTTTACGGACCCGGCCTGGTATTCGGGCTACATCAATTCGCTGATCTACGTCGTCATCAACACGGTCGTCTCGCTGGGCGTGGCGCTGCCGGCCGCCTACGCGTTCTCGCGCTACCGCTTCATCGGCGACAAGCACGTTTTCTTCTGGCTGCTCACCAACCGCATGACGCCGCCCGCCGTGTTCCTCTTGCCGTTCTTCCAGCTCTACAGCTCGTTCGGCCTGATGGACACGCACCTGGCGGTGGCGTTGGCGCACCTGGTCTTCAACGTGCCGCTGGCGGTGTGGATCCTGGAAGGTTTCATGTCGGGCGTGCCGCGCGAGATCGACGAGACCGCCTACGTGGACGGCTATTCGTTCCCGCGCTTTTTCCTGACGATCTTCCTGCCGCTCATCAAGTCGGGCGTCGGCGTGGCGGCGTTTTTCTGCTTCATGTTCAGTTGGGTGGAACTGCTGCTGGCGCGCACGCTGACCTCGGTCAATGCCAAACCGATCGTCGCGACCATGACGCGCACCGTGTCGGCCTCCGGCATGGATTGGGGCGTGCTGGCCGCGGCGGGCGTGCTCACCATCGTGCCGGGCGGCATCGTCATCTGGTTCGTGCGGCACTACATCGCGAAGGGCTTCGCGATGGGCCGCGTGTAGGCATCTGGACAACAGGAGGGCGCAGCCATGTTCAGCTGGATGGTGTGGACCACCCCGGTCGCCGTGTTCTTCAGCTGCATCGTCCTGATGCTGGTCGGCATGACGATCTGGGAATTGAAGTCGCCCACGCAGGAGCGCAAGGGCTTTCTGCCCCTGCGCACCACGCGCGGCGACCGGCTGTTCATTGGCCTGATGGCCGCGGCGTGGCTGAATCTGGCGTTCCTGGGATTCGGCCAGAAAGCGGTCGAATGGTTTTCGCTGGATCAGCCGCCGTCGGTGTGGATCAGCTTCGTGCTGTCCATGCTGCTGCTGGCCTTCATCATGAAAAAAGGGTGAGAGAAGGGCGCCAGACCCTTCGTTGGTTTCGGGCAGTCAGGTAAAGGACTATCGGCCAGCGTCTTCCCCGGCCAGCGGTCCGCAGCACGATAGGGGAAGACTTATCGAGGAGACAGGTCATGAAATTGCGCATGCACGCCATGGCGGCCGCTATCGCCCTGATCGGAACGTCAGGGGCTTGGGCCGGCGAGCCGGAGGCGAAGAAGTGGGTCGATTCGGAGTTTCAGCCGTCGTCGCTGTCCAAGGAACAGCAGATGGCCGAAATGAAATGGTTCATCGATGCCGCGGCCAAGCTAAAGGCCAAGGGCATCAATGAGGTCAGCGTGGTGTCCGAAACCATCACCACGCACGAGTACGAATCCAAGGTGCTGGCCAAGGCTTTTGCCGACATCACCGGCATCAAGGTCAACCACGACCTTATCCAGGAAGGTGACGTCGTCGAAAAGCTGCAGACGTCCATGCAGTCCGGCAAGTCCATCTACGACGGCTGGATCTCCGATTCCGACCTGATCGGCACGCACTACCGCTATGGCGCCATCCTGCCGCTGTCCGACTACATGGCCGGGGCGGGCAAGGAATGGACCAATCCCGGATTGGACCTGAAGGATTTCATCGGCACCAAGTTCACGACGGCGCCCGACGGCAAGCTGTACCAGTTGCCGGACCAGCAATTCGCCAACGTGTACTGGTTCCGCGCCGACTGGTTCGCCCGCCCGGACCTGAAGGAAAAATTCAAGGCCAAGTACGGCTATGAGCTGGGCGTGCCCACCAACTGGTCCGCGTACGAAGACATCGCCACGTTCTTCTCCAACGACGTCAAGGAGATCGACGGCAAGCGCGTCTACGGCCACATGGACTATGGCAAGAAAGACCCGTCGCTGGGCTGGCGCTTCACCGATGCGTGGCTGTCCATGGCGGGCGCGGCCGACAAGGGGCTGCCCAACGGCATGCCGGTGGACGAGTGGGGCATCCGCGTCGCCGACGACAAATGCACGCCGGTCGGCGCGTCGGTCTCGCGCGGCGGGGCCACCAACAGCCCGGCCGCCGTATACGCACTGACCAAGTACATCGACTGGATGAAGAAGTTCGCGCCGCAGCAGGCCATGGGCATGACCTTCTCGGAGGCGGGGCCCGTGCCGGCGCAGGGCCAGATCGCGCAGCAGATCTTCTGGTACACCGCCTTTACCGCCGACATGACCAAGAAGGGCCTGCCGGTCGTGAACGACGACGGCACGCCGAAGTGGCGCATGGCCCCGTCGCCCTATGGTCCGTACTGGAAGGACGGCATGCAGAACGGCTACCAGGACGTGGGATCGTGGACGTTCTTCAAGTCCACCAACCCCGACAAGATGGCGGCCGCCTGGCTGTACGCGCAGTTCGTCACGTCCAAGTCGGTGTCGCTGAAAAAGTCGATCACGGGCCTGACCTTCATCCGCGACAGCGACATCAACAGCGAGTTCTTCACCAAGAACGCGGCCAACTACGGCGGCCTGATCGAGTTCTACCGCAGTCCGGCGCGCGTGGCCTGGACGCCGACCGGCACCAACGTTCCGGATTATCCGAAGCTGGCGCAGCTGTGGTGGAAGAACGTCGCCACCGCGGTCACGGGCGAAAAGACCCCGCAGGCGGCCATGGACAATCTGGCGAACGAAATGGATCAGGTGATGGCGCGGCTTGAACGGGCCGGGATGGCCCAATGCGCGCCCAAGCTCAATCCCAAGAGCGATCCCAGCAAGTGGCTGTCCGACCAGCACGCGCCGTGGAAGAAGCTGGCCAATGAAAAGCCCAAGGGCGAAACGATTCCGTACGACCAGCTGCTGTCGGCGTGGAAGGCCGGCAAGGTGCGGTAAGCGCCTGACTTTCCGTCAACGCATTGGCCGTCAACGCATGAACGCCACAGGCTGCCTGTGGCGTTCTTTTTTTGCACGCCCAGGCCTCGCGCCGCCGGGGAATCGCGCATGCCACAATCTCGCCATCCGCGCGCCGCGCGTCTCTAAGAATTCTTTACTGCATGCTCGTTCCCAAGCTCGCCGTCTCCCTGGTTTCTGCTGCGCTGGCCCTGTCCGCCGGCATGGCGCACGCCGCCGGTTTTCAACGCCTGAACCTGCCCATGGACCAGAACGGTCCCGGCCTGCAAGGCGCGGTCTGGACGCCCTGCGCCGAACCGGCCGGTGAAATCAAGGTGGGTCGCGTCACCATCCAGGGCGTGCAGGGCTGCAAGCTGCCCGAAGGCCGCTACCCGCTCATCGTCATGTCGCATGGCTCGGCGGGTTCGTACCTCAGCCACCATGACACCGCCGCCGCGCTGGCCGATGCGGGCTTCGTTGTGGCGGCGATCAATCACGTGGGCGACAACGCGCAGGACAAGTCGCGCCAGGGCTATCTGTCCATTTTTTCCACCCGGCCGCGCGAAGTGCGCCGTCTGATCGACTACATGACCGGCACGTGGCCCGACAAGGCGAGGCTGGATCCCGAGAAGATCGGCTTCTTTGGGTTTTCACGCGGAGGTTATACGGGCCTGGTGCTGGCGGGTGCGGCGCCGGACCTGGCGGCGGGACTGGCAATCTGCGCCAGCCAGGCATCGCTGCCCATGTGCCGCGACATCGCGGCGGGCCGGGTGCCGCAGCAACCGTATCCGCAGGACGCGCGCATCAAGGCGGCGGTCATTGCCGACCCGCTCAATGTCTTTCCGCAAGAGGCGCTCAAGCGCGTGTCGCTGCCGATCCAGCTTTGGGCTTCAGCGCAGGGCGGCGATGGCGTCAGCCCCGCCAGCGTGCAGGCGGTGCGCGAGGGCCTGGGCGCCGCGCCCGACTACCAGGTGGCCGACGGCGCCGGACATTTCGCGTTTCTCGCGCCGTGCGGCGCCGAACAGGCCGAGGCATCGCCCGGCATCTGCCGCGATGAGCCAGGCTTTGATCGCACCGCATTCCATCAGGACCTGAACGCCCGCGTGGCGGCGTTCTTCAAGGCGCAACTGCAATAGGCGCGCGCCCGCGCGTCAACGCGGGTTTGCGCGCCGGCGCATCGAAGGCCGATGCGCCGCGCGGCCAATCAGTGAATGGTGCGCGCCGCGCGGCGCGCTTGCTTGATTTCATACATCCGCGCATCGGCCAGCCGGACGGCCGCTTCGGCGTCCAGTCCGGCCGGGTCCAGCGCCACCACCCCGGCGCTGGCGCCCTCATAGGCCACCGTGGTTTCGCCCAGCGGATAGCGCCCCATCGTGGCAGCCAGGATGCGCTCTTCCATGGCGCGCGCCGCTTCTTCGGCTTCGGCCTGTTGCGCCACGCCGCCAGCATCCGGCCGCTTGCGAATGAGCGCGGGGCCGGGCCCGATCAGGACGAATTCGTCACCGCCCACGCGTCCCAGCATGTCCGATCCGCGCAGCGCCGCGGCCATGCGCCGCGAAACTTCCTGCAGAAAGGTGTCGCCCGCCTGGTGGCCGTACGTGTCGTTGATGCTTTTGAACCCGTCCAGGTCGATGACGCCGACCAGCACGCTGCCGTGTTCGCGCACGGCCCGCGCCAGCAGCCGGTCCAGCGCTTCGTAAAGCGCGCGCCGGTTGGGCAGGCCCGTCAGCATGTCGGTCAGCGCATACGACAGGAGCTGCACGTTGGCCGCATGCAGTTGCTCAACCAGCATTTCGCGCTCTATGAAACTGGCGATCACGCTGGAAAACAGTTTCAGCACCGCTTCGGCCTCGGGACTGATTTCGTGGCGGCGGGCGCTGGCGGCGCACAGCGTTCCGTACAAGGCGCCATCGTCGGCGCGCACCGGTGTGCTGACGTAGGTCTGTATGCCCAGTTGCCGGGCCGCGTCCGAATCGGGCCAGCACTGCGCGACGTTGCTGGTGCTCATGCGGCCTTCGTCCAGCGCGCGCTTGCACAGCGTGTCGTCCCAGGGCACCGACAGGCCTTCCGGGATCTGCAGGTGTCCCACGTTGCGCGCGTAGCGTACGCGTTGCAGCTCGGCCTTCAGGTCGATCGAGGTAAGGTATGTCGATTCAAGCCCGGTTACGGCGCCCAGCATGTCCAGCAGCGGGCGGGTCAACTGCTCGACCGACTTGGCGGCGGGCAGGGTAGTGGAAAGTTCGGCGAGGATGGGATCCAGCACGGCTGCTCCTGGATGCATGGTCGGATGAACATGCGGCCCGTGCTCCAGGCGGAGAGCGGGCCGGCAATCCCGCCATTATGCACGGGCCAGGGCCCCGTCTGCATGACGTCATGGCATGACCAGCGAGCGGTGCGCGCACACGCCCGACATGACGCCCGAGGCGCTGGCCAGCGTGGCGTTGGACATCGGGGTCGACGCGTCGCCCGCGGCGAACACGCCGGGCACGGTGGTCTGCTTCATGTCGTCCACGCGAATGACGGGTCCCAACGGCCCCTCGTCGAATTCGCAGCCCAGCTGTGCGGCCAGCGGGCTGGCCATGTGCACGCGGCTGGCGACAAACAGCGCGCGTACCGGCACCTCGCGGCCGTCGGCCAGCACCACGCCCGTCAGGGCTGGCGCGTCGCCCAGCAGCGCCACGACGGGCGTGCGTTCCACGTGGACGCCGCGCGCGGCAAGATGGCGGGCATCCTCGGGCGACGGTTCGAACTGGCCCTGCGTGAAGTAGGTGGTCGGCCCCCAATCGGGCAGCAACATCGCCTGGTGAACCGACATCGGATGCGCGGCCAGCACGCCCAGCGGTTCGCCTGCCACCTCGAAGCCGTGGCAGTACGGGCAGTGCAGCACGGTCTGGCCCCAGCGCGCCTGCAATCCGGGCAGTGGCGGCAGTTCGTCGCGCATGCCGGTCGCCAGGATCAGGCGCGCGCCGCGCACCTGTTCGCCGCCCGCCATGACGACGGCAAAGCCGCCGTCCTGCGCCAGCGCCTGGATCGCCTCGCCGTCCAGGAACGACACCGTCGGATAGCGCGCAAGCTGCGCGCGGGCATTGGCCACGATCTCCTGCGGCGGCACGCCGTCTTGGCCCAGAAATCCGTGCGCGTGCGCGGCGTAGCGGTTGCGGGGCCGGGCGGCATCGACAAGCAGCACCTGCCGGCGCGCTCGCGCCAATTGCATGGCGGCGGACAGGCCGGCAAAGCTGCCGCCGATGATGATGACGTCGTAGTGCATGAAGGATCCTCCGGAACGGGCTGAACTCAGGGGGCTGAGAATTGAGATTTCGATACTTTGAAAGTTGCATGATAGAAGCCGGCGGCTTCTTACGCAACTTATGGTGTTGCATTATTGTGTTTCCGGCCTGAGGAATGGCGCTTGCTGTCCGCCGCTCCGAAGCGGCCGGGTTGCGCCGGCCCCTTGCGCGGGACTACCCTGGATTCCTCTACACCGGCGGCCGGCCCATGCCGACCGCCAAGGAGACTGGCATGCAGCACACGACTGACCTGAACGGCCGCGTGGCCGTGGTGACGGGCGCGTCGTCCGGTATTGGACGCGCCGTGGCAATCGGCCTCGCGCAAGCGGGTGCGCGGGTGGTGGTGAACCACCGGGCTGGCGGCGATTCGCAGGCCCGCGGCGCGGCGGTGGTGGAATCGATTCAGCGCAGCGGCGGCACGGCGGTGGCGGCGGCCGCGGACATCAGCCGCGAAGCCGACGTCGACCATCTGTTCGAGCAGGCGATGCAGCATTTCGGCCGGGTGGACATCCTGGTCAACAACGCGGGCGTTGAGCATCCGTCGCCGATCGCCGACATGACGCTCGCGGACTGGCAGCGGGTGATCGACGTCAATCTGACCGGGCACTTCCTCTGCGCCCGCGCGGCGGCCCGGGCTTTCAAGTCGCAGTCCCCGGATCCTGCCCGCCAGAAGCTGTCCGTGGGCAACATCCTGTTCATCAGTTCGGTCCACGAAGTGATCCCGTGGGCGTTTCAGGTGAACTACGCGGCCTCCAAGGGCGGCATTTCGCTGCTGATGAAATCGCTGGCCCAGGAACTGGCGCCGGACCGGATCCGGGTCAACTCCATTGCGCCCGGCGCCATTCGCACCGCGATCAACCAGCCCGCGTGGGACACGCCGCAGGCGCTGGCCAAGCTGCTGGAGCTCATCCCTTATGGCCGGATCGGCGAGCCCGAGGACATTGCGCAGGCCGCCGTCTGGCTGGCGGGCGATGCGTCGGACTACGTCACCGGCACCACGCTCTTCGTGGATGGCGGCATGACGCTGTATCCCGAATTCCGCGGCGCGGGTTGAGGACCGGCATGTCCAAACCGCTCGAGGATTACGGCCTCATCGGCAACATGCTGTCCGCGGCGCTGGTCGCGCGGGACGGCTCGATCGACTGGTTGTGCCTGCCGCACTTCGATTCGCCCGCGTGCTTTGCCGCGTTGCTGGGCGACCAGAGCCATGGACGCTGGCTCATTGCGCCGCACGGCAAGGTCCGCGCCACGTCGCGCCGCTACGTGCCCGACACGGCGGTGCTGGAAACCCGTTTCGAAACCCGCACGGGATCGGTGCTGGTGCAAGACTTCATGCCGCTCAGCGACGACGACGAGCGGGTGGATGTCGTGCGCATCGTGCGCGGCGAGTCCGGCCATGTGCAGATGGACATGGAGCTGATCCTGCGCTTTAACTACGGCCAGAGCGTGCCGTGGGTGCGGCGGCGCGACTACGGACTCAACGCCATCGCCGGGCCGGACGCCGTCGAGCTGCACACGCCCATCGAGCTGGAAGGCCACGACATGAAGACGACGGCGCGCTTTGCGGTGCATCCCGGGCGCGTCGTGCCGTTCACCCTGTCGTATCACCGCTCGCACCGCACGCCCCGGTTCGTGCCCGACCGGGTCGAAAGCATGGACCGCACCGTCTCGTGGTGGCAGGAGTGGTCCAAGCGCTGCCATTGGGACGGACCGGGCGACGGCACCCGTGACGCGGTGGTGCGCTCGCTGATCACGCTGAAGCTGCTGACATTCCAGCCCACCGGCGGGATCATCGCCGCGCCGACGACCTCGCTGCCCGAACAGCTGGGCGGCGGCCGCAATTGGGATTACCGGCATTGCTGGCTGCGCGACTCGGCGCTGACGCTGTACGCCTTGCTCAACGCCGGGTATCGCGAGGAAGCCGAGGCATGGCGGCAATGGCTGCTGCGCGCAGTGGCCGGGCACCCCGACCAGTTGCAGATCATGTACGGCATCGCCGGCGATCGCTGGCTGCCGGAGCTGGAAATCCCCTGGCTGCCCGGCTACGAGGGCAGCCGGCCCGTGCGCCGGGGCAACGGTGCGGCCGGGCAGAGCCAACTCGACATCTACGGCGAGCTCATCGACACCTTGTATGCGGCCCGCGTCGCCGACCTGGCGCCGCTTGCCGAGGCCTGGCGCCTGCAGAACGTGTTGCTCAAGCCGCTGGAGCAGCGCTGGCGCGAACTGGACCACGGCATCTGGGAGGTGCGGGGCGAACGCCGCGCCTTCACGCATTCGCGGGTGATGTGCTGGGTGGCGTTCGACCGGGCGGTCAAGGCCTGCGAGCGCTGGGGATTGAAGGGGCCGGTGGAAGTCTGGCGCCGGATTCGCGAACGCATCCACAAGGACATCTGCGAAAACGGTTTTGACCGCACGCGCGGCTGCTTCGTGCAGAGCTACGGCTCGCGAGCGCTGGACGCCAGCCTGCTGCTGATCCCGCAGGTGGGCTTTCTGCCGCCCAACGATCCGCGCGTGACCGGCACCGTGCACGCGATCGAGCGCGAGCTCATGCACGGCGGGCTGGTGCGCCGATACGCCGTCCAGGATACCGACGATGGCCTGGAAGGCGAGGAGGGCGTGTTCCTGGCCTGCAGCTTCTGGCTGGCGGATGCTTACGTGATGCAAGGGCGGCTGGGCGATGCGCAGCGGCTTTTCGACCTCCTGCTGTCGCTGCGCAACGACCTGGGGCTGCTGTCCGAGGAATACGACGTGGTGCGGCGCCGGCTGGTGGGCAATTTTCCGCAGGGCTTCTCGCACATCGGGCTGGTGAACACGGCCTACAACCTGAGCCGCGCGATGGGACCGGCGCAGCAGCGCGCGGAACAGGATGCGCCCCGGGCCTAGCCTGCGCCGGTGTATTCTCGCCATCACGCGGCGCGTTCCGTCATGCGCCGCGCGTGCACCCCACAAGAATCGCGCGCCGCGGCTTGCCTGCCGGTTGGCGCAGCAGGAGAGACAAGCATGCTTTTGACCGACGAACAGCAAAGCGTCCAGGAGATGGCGCGCCGGTTTGCCCAGGAGCGCCTGGCGCCCAACGCCGAGCGGTGGGACCGCGAGCATCACTATCCCGCCGATGCCATCGCCGAGATGGCGCAACTGGGCTTTTTCGGCATGCTGGTGCCGGAAGCGTGGGATGGCAACGACAGCGGCTACCTCGCGTACGCGGTGGCGCTGGAGGAAATCGCCGCGGGCAGCGGTGCCTGCTCCACCATCATGAGCGTGCACAACTCGGTCGGCTGCATGCCCATTCTGAAGTTCGGCAATGACGAACAGAAGGCGCAGTTCCTGCGTCCGCTGGCGCGCGGCGAACACATCGGCGCGTTCGCGCTGACCGAGCCGCAGGCCGGGTCCGACGCCAGCAGCCTGCATACCCGCGCGCGGCGCGACGGCGGCGACTACATCCTGAATGGCGCCAAGCAGTTCATCACGTCGGGCCGCAACGGGCAGACCGTCATCGTGTTCGCGGTCACCGACCCGGACGCGGGCAAGCGCGGCATCTCCGCGTTCATCGTGCCCACCAGCACGCCCGGCTACAAAGTGCTGCGGGTGGAAGACAAGCTCGGGCAGCACGCCTCCGACACCTGCCAGATTGCCTTTGAGGACATGCGCATTCCGGCCGCCTGGCGGCTGGGCGAGGAAGGCGAGGGCTACAAGATCGCCCTGTCCAACCTGGAGGGCGGCCGCATCGGCATCGCGGCGCAATCGGTCGGCATGGCGCGCGCCGCCTTCGAATGCGCGCGCGACTACGCCCGCGACCGCCAGGCCTTCGGCAAACCGATCATCGAACACCAGGCCGTGTCGTTCCGGCTGGCGGACATGGCGACCCAGATACACGCCGCGCGCCAGATGGTGCTGCACGCCGCGACCTTGCGCGAAGCGGGCCGGCCGGCGCTGACCGAGGCCTCCATGGCCAAGCTGTTTGCGTCCGAGATGGCCGAGAAGGTCTGCTCGGCGGCGATCCAGACGCTGGGCGGCTATGGCTACCTGAAGGATTTTCCCGTCGAGCGCATCTATCGCGACGTGCGCGTCTGCCAGATCTACGAAGGCACCAGCGACATCCAGCGCCTGGTGATCGCGCGTAGTCTGTAGCCCCACGGGAAGCGCCGCGGCGTCCCTTATCTGCAAGCCGCCGCGGCCTCACGGCGCGCGCCGGCCCGGCGCCGCGCCCACACGGTGTAGATGACAAGGTTGCCCACGATGAGCAGCGCCGCCAGCAGCATTTGCGTGGGGCGGGTGATGCCTTCGGGGTAGATGATGCCGAGGATGTAGTGTTCGATGAAGCCGCCCGCGTAGCCTTCCTGGCCGGCCCGCTCGCGCAGCGACACCTCCAGCGGCGTCAGCGGGCAGATCCAGCCCATGCCGATCACCAGCGCGCCCCAGGCCAGCGCCGGCAGATGCCAGAACGCCATGCGCGGTCTCCACAACGCCAAGAGGCCGCCAAAGACCACGAACGCGACGAACAGTCCATGGATGACCAGCACAAGGTCGGCAAGGAGGCGATAAGTCATCTCGGAAATCACAGGTGGGGTTGCGCCGCAAACAGGCGGCAGGTGAATTAAAGCGCATGCGCGCGGGGCGCGCGTACGGCAATGGCAACAAGGCAAAACGCCTGATGACCGAATAGAATGCGGGCGTGTTGTCATCCCAAGATCAGCCCGGAACCCACGCCATGCACGCTTCGATCACCGCCGCAATTCAGGCCGCCGAGGAACGGCTGCGCCAAGCCATGCTGTCCTCGGACATCGCCGCGCTCGAGGCGCTGCTGGACCCGGATCTGCTGTTCGTCAATCACATGGGCTGGACGGTCACGCGCGAAGACGACCTGGACGCCCACCGCGGCGGACTGCTCAAGATTCATGCGTTGGACCTGTCCGAGCAGTGCATCCTGCCGCGGACCGATTGCG
Organism: Achromobacter sp. GbtcB20; assembly: GCF_019091095.1. Taxonomy (NCBI): domain Bacteria; kingdom Pseudomonadati; phylum Pseudomonadota; class Betaproteobacteria; order Burkholderiales; family Alcaligenaceae; genus Achromobacter; species Achromobacter sp. GbtcB20. The sequence goes on from NZ_JAGXJZ010000010.1 coordinate 158,568, forward strand.
CGGTGGTGTCGGTGCTGGCCCGCATCTCGGGCAGCTACAACGGCGTGCCGGCCAACGGCACGTTCCGTTTCATGCGGACCTGGACGCCCGATTCTGCGTCGGGCGCGTGGCGCGTCGTGGCGGCCACGTCGGTCATGGTGGTGTAGGCCGCGCCGGGCGGCATTCTGGTTTTCAGGCTTTCAGACTTTCAGGTCGCGCAGCAGCTTGGACAGTTCCGGCGCCGTCATAAGCGAGACTCCCTGCGCCTTCGCGTACTGCAGCGCGTTGTCGGATACGTCGCCCAGCGCGATGTAGATGGCTTCGCGGGCGCAGCGCTTTTCGCGCACGGCCTGCAGCTCGCGCAGCGGCTCCACGCCATTCCTGGCGGCCTTCCAGCGTTTGGCGCTGACAATCGCCACGTGGCCGTCCTTGGTCAGCGCGAAATCGGCGCCGGGCGTCTGCAGGCGCTCGACCTCGCAGCCGTCGCGCCGGAAGCCGGCTTCAACGGTCCGCGAAAAGTCGGCCCACGACATCGCGGCCACCGCTTCGGTGACCGCCTGCACGCGCGCGCCGGACGGGGCGCGCAGTTGCTTGTAGGCCGCCATCAGGGAAATCACGGCGAACGGCACCGCGGCAAAGACGCCCATCGCGGCATACTCCAGCGGCAGCGCGGCAAAGCCGCCGGCGCTGAGCAGCACGGCCACGCCGGCGCTCATCCACCACGGCGAGCGCAGCAGCACGGCAAAAATGGAGTTCTGGGACATCTTGAGTTTCATGACGGCTCGCGGCGAATGGGATCAACAGGGAATCAGGCGCTGCCGCCGGCGTCGTCATGCGGGCCGGCAAAGGCACGGACCACGATGCGCACGCCGCCGCAGGTCACGATCTGGCCATCGCGGATCTTGGCCGTCTTGCGTGTTTCGACCACGCCGCCGACGCTGACCTGGCCGTCCGCCACCAGCATCTTGCCGGCGCCGCCGCTGTCGCACAGGCCGGTCGCCTTCAGCAGCTGGTTGATCTCGATATAGGGGCTGCCTTCGGCGAGCGTGAATTCGATGATGGACATGATGAGCTTTCGAAACGGCGGGGTCAGGCCGGGCCGTTGCCGGGGGTGCCGGGATTGGCCGGGGCGGCGGGGTTGGCTGGCGAAGTCGCGGCCGAGGCGGCCGGGACAGCGGCGGGGTCCTCCGCGGGCGCCTGCGGGCTGGCGGGAGGCACGGGGCGGTTGTTGCCGGTTTCGGCGCGCGCCATCCAGGCGATCAGCGACGAGCGCATGGCTTCCTCGACGGACATCTGGATGGGCTGCACCCATTCCTGCGGCACGAAGACGGTGTAGCCGCCGATCATGTAACCCATCGGCAGGTAGACCGCGACGCGGTCGCCCTGGGTGAACCCTTCGGGCAGGCCGTCCGTGCCGCGGCGGGTCACCAGGCCCACCAACTCCAGTTGCTGGCCCGGGATGCGCAGGACGACGACCTGCTGGGCGGTGTTCTTGGAACTGGGCGAAAAGTAGTCGGCAAAGCTCTTGAGCGACGAATAGATGCTCTTGACCACCGGCAGGTTGGTAAACGGCATCTCGACCAGCGTCAAAACGCGCTGCACGCGCTGCTTGGACACGAGATAGCCGATGGCCAGGATGCCCAGGATCCCCAGCGCCAGACCCATGCCCGGCACGTAGAAGCCGCCGATGAAGGGGCGCAGGAAGGTCAGCGCCACGCCTTCAGTCCAGGCCAGAAAGAGATACAGCAGGTAGATCGTCAGCGCCAGCGGCAGGACGGTGATCAGGCCGCGAAAGAAGTATTTATAAAGACGGGTCATAGGCAAGAGCAAAAATAGGGTCGGACGAACGCATTGGTTCGCCGGGAGGGCCGCAGCATAGCAGCCGCCAACGGTTTTTTCGGTAACAACCCCGCGGCCGCAGGTGGCCAGGGCAGGGCGCATCCCATCTTTTAGTGTGAACAGGCCCTAACGGTCCACCGGCAGAAAGAGCGTCTCCTTGATTTCCTCCATCACGATGTAGCTGTGCGATTCGGCGGAGGCGGGCAGGCGCTTGAGGATTTCGCCCAAAAGACGGCGGTACTCGTTCATTTCGGTCAGGCGGGCCTTGACCAGATAGTCGAAGTCCCCCGACACCAGGTGGCACTCCATGACTTCCGGGACGTACAGCAACTCTTTCTTGACCTTGTCGAAGACGTCGCCCGATTTGGCCGACAGCTTGATTTCCAGGAAGACGAGCAGGTTCTTGCCCAGCGCCGCCGGATTGACGCGCGCATGGTAACCCGTGATGACGCCCTCGCGCTCCATGCGCTTGACGCGGTCGGAGCAGGGGGTGGCCGACAGGCTGACGCGCTCTGCCAATTCGGTGACCGAAATCCGGCCTTCGCGCTGCAGGATATCGAGGATTTTGAGGTCGATTCGGTCGAGGTCGCGCATTTCACTTTTGCGGATCAAAAAAACGGGGTGGCCCGAGAAAAAGCACTGGTAAAGCAAAATCTTCAGTGTTTTTCACTGCCGAAGGGGTCATAGACTACCGAAATTCCCAGACAATACCAACTATCGGAAAGAATCATGCATGTGATCGTCCTTGGCAGCGGCGTCATCGGCACCACCACTGCCTATTACCTGGCCCGGCAGGGCGCCAAAGTGACCGTGCTGGACCGCCAGCCCGCGGCTGCGCAGGAAACCAGCTACGCCAATGCCGGACAGGTCTCGCCCGGCTATTCCACCCCGTGGGCGGCGCCCGGCATTCCGCTCAAGGCGATCAAATGGCTGTTTCAAAAGCACGCGCCCTTGGCGATCCGCCTGGACGGCAGCCTGTACCAGCTGAAATGGATGGCCGCCATGCTGGCCAACTGCTCGGCCGACCGTTATGCCGTCAACAAGGAACGCATGCTGCGCCTGTCCGAGTACAGCCGCGACTGCCTGCGCGAACTGCGCGCTTCCACCGGCATCCACTATGAAGAACGCGCCCGGGGCACGCTGCAGCTGTTTCGCACCGATGCCCAGATGGAGGCCGCGCGCCGCGACATCGCCGTGCTCGAAGAGGTGGGTGTCCCCTACGAACTCCTGGACCGTCACCGCCTCGTGACCGCCGAACCCGCGCTGGCCAATTCCGCCCACAAGCTTTCCGGCGGTCTGCGCCTGCCCAACGACGAAACCGGCGACTGCCAGCTCTTTACCCGCCGGCTGGCCGACATGGCGGCCGAACTGGGCGTGGATTTCCGCTTTGGCCAAAGCGTCACGGGGCTGAACACGGCCGGCGGCCAGATCACCGGCGTGCGCGTGGGCAACGAGGTCCTGACGGCCGACCGCTACGTGGCGGCCTTCGGCAGCTACACCCGCGGTTTCCTGGAACCCCTGGGACTGGACCTGCCGGTGTATCCGGTCAAGGGCTATTCGCTGACCATCCCCATGAAGGACGAGGCCGCCGCGCCGGTGTCCACCGTTCTGGACGAAACCTACAAGGTCGCCGTCACGCGCTTTGACCAGCGGATCCGCGTGGGCGGCATGGCGGAACTGTCGGGCTTTGACCTGCGCCTGAAGGACGCCCGCCGCAAGACGCTGGAACTGGTCGTCAACGACCTGTTCCCGGGTAGCGGTCACGTCGCCCAGGCCGAATTCTGGACGGGCCTGCGTCCCATGACGCCGGACAGCACGCCGGTTGTCGGCGCCACGCGCTACGGCAACCTCTATCTGAACACGGGCCACGGCACCCTGGGTTGGACCATGGCTTGCGGTTCCGGCAAGCTGGTCGCCGACCTCGTCATGGGCCAGCGTCCCGCGATCAGCACCGACGGGCTTGGCCTGTCGCGCTACGACCGGCGCGCCGCTTCCCGTCAGGAACTGGTGCTGAACGGCAAGGGCGCCTGATCCGTCCACCGCGCCGCTGCCGGCGCACCCCCCGACGGGCCGCTTCGATGCGGCCCGCGTCTTTTTGTGTGTGCTGAATTGAGCACGGCGAGGGCCCGGAAGGCCCGCCGCTTTATGCCAAAATCGCCGCATGACCCATTTCCTTCACACTGCCGACTGGCAGATCGGCCGTCAGTACGGCCAGTTTGAAACCGACGATGCCGCCATGCTGGCCGAGGCCCGCTTCGAGGCCGTGGCCCGCATCGCCACCCTGGCCGCCGAGCGCCGCGTGGACGCCGTGCTGGTCGCCGGAGACGTCTTCGACACGCAAGCCGTTTCGGATCGCACCATCCGCCGGCTTTTTGCCGCCATGTCCGCCTACACCGGGCCCTGGGTCATGATCGCCGGCAACCACGATGCCGCGCTGGCCGACAGCGTCTGGAGCCGCGCCATGCAGCTGGGCTGCATTCCCGCCCACGTGCATGTCCCGCTTGTCACCGGCGTGGTGGATCTGCCGCAGGCCAACCTCGCCGTGCTTGCGGCCCCGCTCACGCAGCGCCATACCTACGACGACGTCACGCAGGCCTTCGACACGCTGGAAACGCCAGCCGGGCGCATCCGCGTGGGCCTGGCGCACGGCAGCGTTGCCGGCCGCCTGCCCGACACGATCGACGCCACCAACCCCATCGCGCCCGATCGCGCGGACCGCGCCAGTCTGGATTACCTGGCGCTGGGCGATTGGCACGGCTGCCTGTCCATCGACGCCCGCACCTGGTATGCCGGCACGCCCGAACAGGACCGCTTCCGGGGCAACGAGCCTGGCTACGTGCTTGACGTGCAGATCGGCGCGCCCGGCATGGCGCCCGTGGTTGAACGCATCGCGACGGGCCGGTATCGCTGGTCAGCCTGGACAGAGACGCTCAGCCTATCGTCAGACGCGCAGGCGCTGGCCGAGCGCATGGCAGCGCTGCGCGCCGATGATGTGTTGCGCCTGGATGTGCAGGGCCACGTCAACCTTGAAACCTGGGATGCGCTGCAAAAGGCGGTGGGAGAAGCCGCCGCGCAGGTACGGGCCTTACTGCCGGATCTGTCGGGCGTGCGGCTCGAACCCGACGAGGCCGACCTGGCGCAATTGCGCGCCAGCGGCTATGTGGGCGAGGTCGCCGCGCAACTGCAGGCGCTGCAGGCAACGCAGGCAACGCATGCCGAAGACGACCAGTCCGCTGTGGCCAGCGAGGCTTTGCGCCTGCTGCTGCGCTTCCAGCGTGAAACCGCTGCGCCGGGAGCCGCCAAATGAAGATCTCCCGCATCGCCCTCGAAGAATTCCGCAAGTTCCGCCAGCCGTTGTCGCTGGACAATCTGCAAGACGGCCTGAACCTCTTTGTCGGTCCCAACGAGGCCGGCAAGAGCACGATCGCCGCCGCCATCCGTGCCGCGTTCCTTGAACGCTACAGCACCAGCAAGGTCGCCGACCTGGCGCCGCACGGCGAGTCGGGCGCGCGCCCCAGCGTGGAGCTGGCCTTCACGCACGCGGATCACTCGTACGTCCTGAAAAAGCAGTTCCTGTCCAAGGCCCGCTGCGAACTCGTCGTCGACGACGGCGCGCAGCGGCTGGACGGCGAAGAGGCCGAAAACGCGCTGGCGGTCTTGCTGGGCTTTGAGCTCCCCGGACGCGGCCAAAGCAAACCCGACCTGGCCGGCGTACCGGGCCTGCTCTGGATACGCCAGGGCGACGGCCAGAACCTGCACGAAGCCGCGGGCTACGCCGGCTCGCATCTGCGCGATGCCTTGACGCAGCTCTCCGGCGAGCTGGCGTCCAGCGACGGCGATCGCCTGTTCGACCGCGTCTCGGCTGAGCGCGCCGCGTTGCTGGACGCGCGCAACGGCCGGCCCAAGGGCAGCTACAAGGAAGCCGAAGACGCGCTTGCCCGCGCCATGTCCGAGCGCGACGCGTGCGCGCAGGCCATGGCGCAACTGAACGCCGACGTCGACCGCCTGGCCGAGTTGCGGCGGGATCATGAACGCGCGCAGGCCGAGCAGCCCTGGAAGGATTTCGAGACCAAGGCCGTGCAGGCCCGCGCGCGGCTGGCCGCGCTGGCCAAGGAACGTGAAGCCTTCGACGGGCTGCAACGCGAGCAGGCGCAGGCAGCACAGACACTTGCGCTGCTGCAGGATCAGGTCCGGCGCGATCAGCAGGACGAAGCCGACTACCAGTTGCTGCTGCGCGATGCGCGCGCCGCGCACGCGCATGTGCAGGCAATGCAGGAGCCGCTGGTGCGCGCCCAGCAGCAGCGGCAGTCGCATGCGGCCGCCCTCGAGGCCGCGCGCCGTCGCGTGGCGCAGCTTCAGGCGCAAGCCGACCGCCGGGATCTGGACCGCCAGCTGGCGCAGCTCACGCCCGAGATCGAACGCCTGGACACCGCCCTGATCGCGGTCACCCACCTCATCGAACAAGGATCCGCGCTCAAGACCGAGGCCGTGCGCCTGGAGATCTCCGACGCCGAAATCGAAGCCCTGCGCAAGGCCAGCCGCGAACTGGGCAATCTGCAATTGCAGCAACAGGCCGTGGCCACCCGCCTGCGCTACCGACTCGATGCCGGCGCGCAAGCCTTGCTCGATGGCAAGGCGGTCAGCGGCTCGGGAGAGGTCCTGCTGACGGCCGCGGCTGAACTCGACCTGCCCGGCGTGGGCCGCCTGCAGATCGAACCCGGCGGGCAGGATCTGCCGGCCCTGCAGCGCGACCTGGCGCGCGCGGAGTCGGCATGTGCCGCGTTGCTCAAGCGGGCTGGCGTCGATACCCTTACTGACGCCGAGCAACGCCACGCCCGCTACACCGCGTTGCAGCGCGAGCTGGACGGCATGCGCAAAACCCTGGGCATTCATGCGCCGCGCGGCGTGGATGCGCTGCGCACGCAGCGCGACGAAGCGCGGGCGCGTCTTGCCCAGTTGCAGGAAAGGCTGTCCAAACTGCCCCCCGCGCAGGACCTGAGCGACGATGTGCCCGGTGATGTCGCGGACGCAGACGACGACGGCCTGCCGGACGCCATCCAGGCCCTGCGCGAAGCCGAAGCGGTGGCCGCCCAGGCAGAAAAGGCGGTTGCCGATGCGCAGCGCGCGCTGGACGCCGACACGGCCCGCGCCCAGTTGCTGGAAGGGCAGGCGGCAGCCCGGGGCGCCGAATTGCAGTCCGCTGAACGCGTGGCCCAACGGCAGGCGCGCGCCGGCCGGCTCGCTGAAGTGCGCAGCGCCCACGACCAGCTCGACGCCCGTGTGCGCGAGGCCCGGGCCGCGCTGGCCGAACACCGGCCCGAACTGGCCGAGCAGGACGTGCAGCGGTTCGAGAAATCCGCCGCCATCGAACGCGATGCGCAGCACAAGCGCCACGGCGACATCCTGCAGCTGCAGGGCAAGCTGGATCAGGCCGGGGCGCAGGGGCTGGGCGAACGCCTGTCCGAAATGCAGGCGGCCTGCGAACGCCTGCAACGGCGCCGCGACGAGTTCGCGCGGCGCGCCGCCGCGCTGGACCTGCTGCAAAAGCTGCTGGCCGACAAACGCGCAGCGGCCACGCAGCGCCTGCAGGCGCCGCTCGCCCGGCGGCTCAACCACTATCTGGCGCTGCTCTTTCCCGATGCCGCGCTGCGACTGGACGATGCGCTGCTGCCCACGGCGCTGCGCCGCGGCGACGGCGAGGATCTGCTGGAGGCGCTCAGCTTCGGCACGCGCGAGCAACTTGGCATCCTGGCGCGCTTTGCCTACGCGGATCTGCTGCGCGAGGCCGGCCGGCCCACGCTGCTGCTGCTGGACGATGCCCTGGTGCACACCGATGACGCGCGTCGCGACTTCATGAAACGGGCGCTCTTTGACGCCGCCACGCGGCACCAGATCCTCATGTTCACCTGCCACGGCGAGGCATGGCGGGACATGGGCGTGGAGCAGCGCCGGATCGGATAGCGGCGGGGCGCGTTGGCGTTGATTCCGACGCCAACGCCAACGCCAACGCTTGACGCTTGACGCTTGACGCTTCGGCCCGCGGCCGGTAGTCTGCCCCGATGCCAGATCACACGCCTCTCGCCATGCTTGCCTGCGCCGTCCGCGCCGGTCTTGCCTGCGCGCGCGTGCCGGCTTTCTTCTCTGCCGGTTCTCCGCCGGCAGTCTCTCCTGTCAAGAACGCGGCGCCGCCGCCGCCCGCCTCGCCGCTCAGCGGTGTCGTGTCGGGCGTGTGCCCGCCAGGGTTGGCTTTGCGCCGCCCCGTGTCGGCCGTCGTCGGCTGACCTGCCGCTTTCCCTTCTCCCTCCTGACCCGTCGCGCCGCGCCGCAAGCCGCATGACGTCTGCCCTCTGAGCAGCGCGCGCCCGAGAGCGCGCGTCATCGCGCGCCGGGCTGGAGTCTGTTGCCATTCAGACAGGTGATTTCTCATGTCCATCAACCGAAGCGCGTGGACTGCCCGCGCGTCCACCACCTTGTTCGTGCTGCTGTGGAGCGGCGGCGCGATCTTCGCAAAATGGGGGCTGTCGCACGCCTCCGCCTTTGGATTTCTGTTGTGCCGCTTCCTGCTTGCGTTGGCGGCGCTGCTCCTGATCTGCGCACCCCGCCGGCGATGGCTGCCCCTGCCCGGCACGCGCATTCAGGTGGCCGCGACGGGCGCGCTGCTGATCGGCAGTTACTCCATCTGCTATCTGCTCGCGCTGGATCATGGCGTGACGCCGGGCGTGCTGGCCACGTTGCTTGGCGCGCAACCCATCCTGACGCTGGCGCTGACCGAGCGCCGCTATGCCCCGGCGCGTCTGGCAGGGCTTTGCCTGGCGCTGGCCGGGCTGGTGCTGGTGGTGTATCAAAGCATCGCGCTGACCCGCTTGTCCGTGGCTGGCATCGCCTACGCCTGCGCCGCGCTGGCCAGCATGACAGGCGGGGCCTTGCTGCAAAAGCGCGTCCGGCAGGCGCCAATGGCGGTGATGCCATTGCAGTACGCGGTCAGCCTTGTGCTGTGCCTGCTGTTTGCGCCATTCCAGCCGCTGCATGCCGACTGGAGCGTCGGCTTTATCGTGCCGCTGATCTGGATGGGCCTTGTGATCTCGGTGGGCGCCACGCTGCTTTTTTACCGCATGATCCAGGCGGGCAATCTCGTCAACGTCACCAGCCTGTTCTACCTGGTGCCGGTGGGCACGGCCGCGCTGGACTACGTGATCCTGGGCAATCGCCTGCCGGCGCTCAGCCTGGCGGGCATGGCCGCGATCCTGACGGGGCTGATGCTCGTCCTGCGCCATCCGGCGTCGGGGAACGATCAGGGGCAGCAGCAGCGATAGCGCCCTCGGCAGACGCTGGCACGGCTTTCAGGCGCGCGGGCCGCCGCCCGGGACCGTGCCGTTCGCCGCGCCGACGTCCATCCAGCCGCTCCACGGCGCTGTGGCGTCCGTCGCGGGCGCGTCAAGCGCGCCGTCCGGCCCCGCCCAATGACCGCTCACGAGCTGAGCAGGCCGCGTCTGCGCCACGACCCGCGCGCACAGGTCCCACGCGTCCAGCCGCACGCTGAGGCCGGCATAGACGCCGTGTCCCGGGCCGGCCGCGATGATGCCCGCCGCGTGCACGCCTTCGCCCGCCCGGATGGCGCCTTCCGCGCGGATGTCCTCGCCGGCGATCATGCCCCACCCGCAGGCAAGGTGATCGCCGCACTGGATTGATCCGCCTGCCTGTATTCCGCAGGCGGCATGGATTTCCTGTTCCGCGCGGACGCTGCCGCCCGCCTTGATGCCTTGCCCGCATTTGATGGCGCCTTGCGCGCTGATGTCCTGGCCGGCATGCAGGTGGCCGGTCACGGCCAGATCCTGGCCCGCGCAGATGTCCCACTTGGCACGCACGTTGCCGCCGCAGTCCAGGCGGGTGGCCGTCTCGATGCCCCAGTCGGCCGCCACGTCGCCGCCCGCCCGCAGGTTGCCGGCGCTGGCGATGTTGCCGCCGGCCGTGATGTTCTCGCCCGCGACGATCGATTCGCCCGCCCGGATCCCCCCGCCCGTGACAATGCTGCGTCCGGCGCGCACCACCGTGTCCACGTTGATGCCCATTCGCACTTCCAGCGTCCCCGCGAACACGATGGCGTTCGCGTCCAGCGTGTCCAGACGCAGCACGGCGTCGGTCGGACCGAACTGATCCAGCAGCCAGCAGGCATCGCCGACGCGGCCGTCGGCGACGAGCGCGTCGAGCACGGCCTGGTAGTCCCCCTGGCCGTTGTGGTCGCGAAGGAACCATTTGTAGCCGCCCGCGCAGGGGTTCTTGGCTTTGACGAATTTCTTGGTGAGTTGCATGGCGCTGAATCGAAGACAGTGCGTGGCCGCCGCGCCAGCTTTCGTGAAGGCGTGCGCAGGCGAAATGGGGACGGGCGCCTGCCACGCGGCAGTGCGCCCGCCGGCCGGTTTCAGGCTGCGGCGCGCGGGGATGTGCGCAGGCAGCCGGCAACGGGCCGGAGCAAGGAAATCAGAAAGGGGAAAGGCGGGCGATTAGCCGGGCTTGGACCGCGCGTAAGCGGAACGCGCGGCGACCTCCTGCGAACTCAACAGCGTTGAGCGCAGGGCGCAGAGGGCGCAGGTGACGCAGGGAAGGGAGGATATGTCGGATTGCACGGGGCAGATGCTACCACCCGGGCAATTGCCGTCAAGCGGCGCAGGAGGCGAAAAAGGGCGCCAACCAGCGTTGGCGCCCTTCATGTCGAACTGGGGTATCAGTTCGTCAGGACGATGTTGCGGTCCTTGGCGATGCGCTGGCGCAGTTCAAGTTCGCGCTTGATCTGCGCGGCGTATTCGGCCGGCGTGTTGCCGTCCACCAGCGAGCCGCCGTCGGCCAGGCGCTGGGCGATCTTCGGATCCTTCAGCGCCTTGACCGCCGCGGCGTGGACGCGGTCGATCACCGCTTGCGGCGTGCCGGCGGGCGCCACCAGGCCGTACCACGCCATGTTGTCCATGTCGGGCAGGCCGCCTTCGGCGAACGTCGGCACGTCGGGCAGGGCGGGCAGGCGCTTGGGCGCCGCCACGGCCAGCGCGCGCAGCTTGCCCGCCTGAATGTGCGGCATCGAGGAGGGCAGGTTGTCGAACTGCACATTGACCTGGCCGGCGATGACGTCGTTCAGCGCCGGGCCCGATCCGCGGTAAGGCACGTGGACCATGTCGGTCTTGGTCAGCGACTTGAAGAGTTCGCCGTCCAGGTGGCTGATGCCGCCCGCGCCCGACGAGGCATAGCTGTACTTGCCGGGGTTGTTCTTCAGAAGGGTGATGAATTCAGCGAGCGTCTTGGCGGGCACGCTGGGGTTGACCGTCATGACGTTGGGCACGTTCACCATATTGGTGATCGGCGCAAAGTCCTTGAGCGGGTTGTACGGGTTCTTGGGATTGGTGGCCGGATTGGTGGCCATGGTGCTCACCGTGGCCACGCCCAGCGTGTAGCCGTCGGGCGCGGCGCGCACCACGGCGTCGGCGCCGATGGAGCCGCCGCCGCCGCCCCGGTTTTCAACGACCACGGGCTGGCCGAGCTCACGGCCCAGGCCTTCAGCCACCACGCGGGCCACGATATCGGTGGTGCCGCCCGCTGCGAACGGAACGATCAGCCGGATGGGTTTATTGGGGTAGGGATCGGCGGCCTGAGCGGCGGAGGTCAAGCAGACGCCAGCGATGGCAAGGGCCAGGGCGGCTTTGGCATGTGACAACACGTTCAAGAGTCTTCTCCATATTGTTGTTCCGAGCCGGCCGGCTTCTTGGACCGGCTTCGGTGAAGCGCGCATTGCCGGGGGTGCCGGCAAGCCAACGCCTCGTGGCCGCAATTCCACACAGGTATGTCCCCACGGTCAACTTGGGATTGTCCCTGTCATGATGAAAGGCAAAAATTTTCAGACGCTTTCCATTTCCGCGAAGATGGCGGAAGTTAAAGGAAAAAGTGTGTCTGACAGCCAGTTGAACGCCTTTCGATACGCTTTCAGTGCGCAAACGCTGCGCAGTCATCATGCTGTCATTAGCTGATTACTCACATAAATCTCTGCATAACTTACAAGAATCTGATATTTTTCGGCTGAGATTCTTGCCCGGTCTTGCAAGAAAGCTATTGCGTTTGTTTCTGTCTGCGCCGTTCAATTGGCGTTGGTTGATGTCCCCACGGGGCAACGTGTAGCGCAGCGGCGCACCGGGCCAGGGTTCCGTCCGTTTTTCAATCCCCGGTCTGTTTCGTCTCTCGCTGCCTTGCGCTGGCGGGAGGGGGCCCGGACATTTTCGGAACGCCATGTCGCTGATCCTGATCCTCGCTCTGCCGTTCGCCGGCAGCCTGTGCGCCGCGCTGCTGCCTTCCAACGCCCGCAACGCCGAGGCGTGGCTGGCTGGCCTCATCGCCCTCGTCTGCGTGGTTCTGATCGCGTCCCTGTATCCCGACGTCGCCCACGGCGGCGTCATACGGGCCGACATTCCTTGGGCGCCCGCCCTCGGACTGCAATTCACCCTGCGCATGGACGGCTACGCCTGGCTGTTCGCGCTGATCGTCTCCGGCATGGGCGCGCTGGTGGTGTTGTATGCGCGCTACTACATGTCGCCCGAAGACCCGGTGCCGCGTTTCTTTTCCTTCTTTCAAGCCTTCATGGCCGCCATGCTGGGCGTGGTGCTCTCGGGCAACCTGATCCAGCTCGTGCTGTTCTGGGAAATGACCAGCCTGGCGTCCTTCATGCTGATCGCCTACTGGCACCACCGCCTGGACGCGCGCCGGGGCGCCCGCATGGCGCTGACGGTCACCGGGGCGGGCGGGCTCTGTCTGCTGGCCGGGGTGCTGATCCTGGGCCACATCGTCGGCAGCTACGACATGGACCGCGTCCTGGCGTCGGGCGACCTGGTCCGGGCCGACCCCTGGTATCCGGCCGTGCTGGTGCTGGTGGCGCTGGGCGCGCTGACCAAGAGCGCGCAGTTCCCGTTCCATTTCTGGCTGCCCAACGCCATGGCCGCGCCCACGCCGGTGTCGGCCTACCTGCATTCGGCAACGATGGTCAAGGCGGGCGTCTTCCTGCTGGCACGCTTCTGGCCCGTGCTGTCGGGCACGGACGAATGGTTCTGGATCATCGGCGGCCTTGGGCTCATCACCCTGGTGCTGGGCGCTTACGCAGCCATTTTCCAGCAGGACATGAAAGGGGTGCTGGCCTATTCCACGATCAGCCACCTGGGCCTCATCACGTTGCTGCTGGGCCTGAACAGCACCCTGGCGCTGGTGGCGGCCATCTTCCACATGATCAACCACGCCACGTTCAAGGCGTCGCTCTTCATGGCGGCGGGCGTGGTCGACCACGAAACCGGCACCCGCGACCTGGGCAGGCTGTCCGGTCTGTACAAGGCGATGCCCATCACCGCCACGCTGGCGATGGTGGCCGCCGCCTCGATGGCGGGCGTGCCGCTGCTGAACGGCTTCCTGTCCAAGGAAATGTTTTTTGCCGAGACCACCTTCGTCAGCGCCGACCGCTACGTGCAGCTTGGCCTGCCGCTCTTGGCCACGATTGCCGGCGCGTTCAGCGTGGCGTACTCGCTGCGCTTCATCCTGCAGGTGTTCTTCGGCCCGCCAGCCACCGACCTGCCGCGCGAACCGCACGAACCGCCGCGCTGGATGCTGCTGCCCAGCGCGCTGCTGGTCCTCATGTGCCTGCTGGTCGGCATCGTCCCCAGCCTGACCGTGGGTCCGTTCCTGGCCACCGCAGCGCAAAGCATCCTGGGCGAGAACATGCCCGACTACAGCCTGGCCGTCTGGCATGGCTTCAATCTGCCGCTCGCCATGAGCCTGGTCGCCACCACGGCGGGCGTGCTGCTGTACCTGGCCCTGCGTGCCCATCAGCGCGCCAATCCGGGCCGCGTGCCGTTCATCTACCGCCTGGACGGCCGCCGCACGTTCGAGGCGCTGCTGGACGGTTCCAGCGTTGCCGCCGCGTGGCTGTTGCGCTGGGTGTCGTCCACGCGCCTGCAGGTGCAGATGGTGCTGATCGTGGTCGGCACACTGTTCGTTGCGTGGCTGCCGCTGCGCGCGGGCGGCTGGCTGGACGGCGCCGTGCGCCTGACGCCCGTCGACCCGGTGTTCGCATTGCTGTGGATCGTGGGCGGCACGTGCGCGCTGGCCGCCGCGTTCCAGGCCAAGTACCACCGCCTGGCCTCGCTGGCGCTGGCCGGCGGGGCAGGGCTGATCACCTGCCTGACCTTTGTCTGGTTCTCGGCGCCCGATCTGGCCCTGACCCAGTTGTCCGTCGAAGTCGTGACGCTGGTGCTGCTGCTCCTGGGTCTGCGCTGGCTGCCGCGGCGCATCGTGCAGGACGACGAAGAAAGCCTGAAGGCCACGCTGATGGCGCGCGGGCGCCGCCTGCGCGACCTGCTGCTGGCGGTGGCGGCCGGCACGGGCATGTCGGCGCTGGCCTATTCGGTGCTGGCGCGGCCCCAGACCAACCCCATTTCGTCCTACTTCGTGGACCGGGCGCTGCCCGACGGCGGCGGCACCAACGTGGTCAACGTGATCCTCGTGGACTTCCGCGGTTTCGATACGTTTGGCGAAATCACCGTGCTGGGCATCGTGGCGCTGACCGTCTACGCCCTGCTGCGCCGGTTCCGCCCGGCCGCCGAGAGCGCGGACATTCCGCGCCAGCAGATGGACCAGGACGGCGGCATCCCCGATGCGCCCGACATCAAGTCGGTGGTGCCCGCCGGCTCGATGATGGTGCCGGCCGTGCTGGTGCGCCTGTTGCTGCCGGTTGCCGCGCTGATTTCCGTGTACTTCCTCTTGCGCGGCCACAACCAGCCGGGTGGCGGCTTCGTCGGCGGCCTCATCTTCGCCACCTCCGTCATCCTGCAGTACATGGTGGGCGGGGTGTACTGGGTCGAATCCCGCAGCCGCCTGAATCCCCAGAACTGGATCGGCATCGGGCTGCTGTCCGCCGGCATCGCCGCCGTGAGCGCGTGGCTGGCCTACAAGCCGTTCCTCGCCGCGCTGGCCTGGGACGTCGCGCTGCCGTTGATCGGCCATGTCCACGTGTCCAGCGTGCTGCTGTTCGACCTGGGTGTCTACATGCTGGTCGTGGGATCCACCGTGCTGGTGCTGGTGGCGCTTGCCCACCAATCGCTGCGCGCGCAACGCAAGGCCGCCGCCGAACTCCAGGCGGCCGCCGCTCAAACAGGAGAAGCCTGATGGAATTGATATACGCAGCCGCGATCGGCGTGCTGGCGGGCTCGGGCGTGTGGCTGCTGCTGCGGCCCCGGACGTTCCAGTTCATCATGGGCCTGTCTCTGGTCTCCTATGCGGTCAACCTTTTCATCTTCGGCATGGGCCGGCTCACCTCCGGCAAGCCGCCGGTGGTGGATCCCGCCATGGCGCATGATCCTTCCTGGTATGCGGATCCGCTGCCGCAGGCGCTGGTGCTGACCGCCATCGTCATCGGCTTTGCCACCACCGCGCTGTTCCTGGTTGTGCTGCTCGCCTCACGGGGCCTTACGGGTACCGACCACGTTGATGGACGGGAGTCCCAATCTTGAGTTTCTGGCTTCAACATCTTCCGGTTCTGCCCATCATCATTCCGCTGGTCGCGGGCGCGGCGATGCTGCTGCTCGCCGACACCAACCGCTATGCGCGCGGCGGCATCGCGCTTGTGTCGACGCTTGCCCAATTGGCGGCCGCGATTTCCCTGTTGTTCGTGGCTGGCGGGGGCGTACCCGGCGTCTGGGAAAACGGGGTAGGGGTTTACCTCGTGGGCGATTGGCCGGCGCCGTTCGGCATCGTGCTGGTGGTCGACCGCCTGGCCGCAGTCATGCTGACGCTGACGGCGGTGCTGGGGCTGGCCACACTGGTCTACGCGCTGGCGCGGTGGGACCGCGCGGGCGTGCATTTCCACTCGCTCTTCCAGTTCCTGCTGATGGGCCTGAATGGCGCCTTCCTGACTGGCGACCTGTTCAACCTGTTCGTGTTCTTCGAGGTGCTGCTGGCCGCGTCGTACGGCTTGCTGCTGCATGGGTCCGGCGTGGCGCGCGTCAGCGCCGGCCTGCAGTACATCGCCGTGAATCTCGTGGCTTCGTTCCTGCTGCTCATCAGCATTGCGCTGATTTACGGCGTGACGGGCACGCTCAACATGGCCGACCTGGCCTTGCGCGCGGGCAATCTGACGGGCGCCGAGCGCATGCTGTTCGAAGCGGGCGCCGCCATCCTGGGCGTGGCGTTCCTCGTGAAGGCGGGGGCCTGGCCGCTCAACTTCTGGCTGGTCAAGGGCTATGGGTCGGCTGGCGCACCCATCGCGGCCATGTTCTCCATCATGACCAAGGTCGGCATCTACGCCTTGCTGCGCATCGGCTCGCTGCTGTTGCCCACGGGCGCGCCCGCCGCCTTCAGCCTGGACTGGATGTTCGCCGCCGGACTGGCCACGCTGCTGTTCGGCGCCCTGGGGCTGCTGGCCACCCAGCAACTGGAAAAAATGGTCGGCTACTGCGTCATCGTGTCGGCAGGCACGCTGTTGACCGCGCTGGGCATGCCGGGCGTCACGCTCACCGGTCCCGCGCTGTTCTACCTGATCAGTTCGGTGCTGACGACGGGCGCGTTCTTCCTCTTGGCCGAACTGATCGAACGCACCCGCAGCTTCGGCGCGAACGTGCTCGCAGTTACACTCGACGCCTTCGATCTGGATGATCCGACCTCTGTGAACCGATCCGACGACGTGGTCGGCGTGGCGATCCCCGCCGCGATGGCGTTCCTGGGCTTGGCCTTCATTTCGTGCGCCTTGCTGGTGACCGGCTTGCCGCCGCTGTCCGGCTTCGTGGCGAAGTTCTCGCTGTTGTCGGCGGCCGTCTCGGCGGCCACCGAATCGGCGCCGCCCATGGATGCCTGGATTCTTGTGGCGGCCGTGCTGGTGTCGGGCCTGGCTGGCCTGATCGGCCTGGGCCGCACCGGCATCCGTATTTTCTGGGCCAGCGACGACCGCAGCACGCCGCGCCTTCGCGTCATCGAGGCCGGCCCGGTCGCGGCGCTGGTGTTGCTTTGCGTGGCCCTGGCCGCGGGCGCCGGCCCAGTGTCCGCCTACCTGGACGACGCGGCCCGTTCGCTTGACCAGCCCGCGTCCTACATCGACGCCGTCATGTCCGCGCAGACCGTGCGCGGCGTCAAGGGAGGAAGCTGATGCGCCGTCTTTACTTCCTGATCCTTCCCACGCTGCTGTTTGTCCTGTGGCTGGTGCTCAACGAAAGCCTGTCCGCGGGGCAGATCGCGCTGGGCATCGCGCTGGCGCTGTGGTTCACGTGGGCCGCCTCGCGCCTGCGACCGCTGCGGGCGCGCCCGCGCCGCCTCTGGAAGGTGATACCGCTTTTCCTGCGTGTGACGCTGGACATCATCAAGTCCAACATCGCGGTGGCGCGGCTGATCCTGAATCCGCGCCGCAATGAATTCTCACCCGGGTTCATCCTGATCCCGCTCACCATGCGCGATCCGCATGGTCTGGCGATGCTGGCCTGCATCGTCACCTATACGCCCGGCACCGTCTGGGTGGACCTGACCGAGGACCACAGCCTGAAATTGCACGTGCTCGACCTGCAGAACGAAGACGAGTGGATCGAGCTGGTGCAGCAGCGCTATGAGCGCCCGTTGATGGAGATGTTCGAATGAATTCCGTACTGTATTGGGCGGCATCCTTTGCCTTGCTCTGCTTTGCGCTGGGCATGGTGTTTGCCACCATCCGCCTGTTGCGCGGCCCCACCGCCCAGGACCGCGTCCTGGCCCTGGACACGCTGTACATCAACGGCATGCTGACGATGCTGGTGTTCGGCATCCGGTCCGGCACGTCCGTGTACTTCGACATTGCGCTGCTGATCGCGCTGTTCGGTTTCGTGGGCTCCACCGCAATGGCGCGCTTTCTCCTGCGCGGCGAGGTCATCGAGCCATGATGGACGTCGATATCCCGCTGTGGGCCGGCATTCCGGCCTGCATCCTGCTGGTGCTGGGGGGGCTGCTGGCGGTGACCGGTTCGGCCGGCCTGCTGCGCTTTCGCACGTTCCAGTCGCGCATCCATGCGCCCACGCTGGGCAACACGATGGGCTGCGCCTGCGTGCTGGCGTCTTCCATTCTCGTCTTCTCGGCGCTGTCGGCGCGGCCCGTGTTTCACGAGGTCATCATCACGTTGCTGTTGATTGTGTCCTCGCCCGTCACGGCCATGCTTCTGATGCGCGCCGCGACCTATCGCAACCGCCTCACCAAGGCCGAAGCGGACAAAGACGCGCGTTGAATTAGGGGGGCGACCCCGATGGGCGTTGAAACGTAACCTTACGAATTCACGTCGCTGGTTATGTCCCCCATCGCCAGGTCATGGGATAGTGATGTCAGTGGGCGACACGGCGCAAGACCGAGCCGCCCGGGTTCAATCTCTTCTAAAGGAGCTGACCATGACTTCTGTTTCCCTGCCTATGAAGCGCCTCGCCGCCATGCTGTGCACGACCGGTCTGATGCTTGCCGCCGGCGCCGCGCACGCGCAGTCCGGCAACGCCGACTCGTCGCAGTCGCGCTACCAGCAAGACGTCGCCGCTTGCAAGAGCGGCACGACCGGCCAACCGCTGGACACCTGCCTGCGTGAAGCCGGCGCGGCGCGCCAGGAGCGCAACCGCCAGAATCTGCGGGACGACAGCCCTGAACAACTTCAGCAGAACATGCTGGCCCGCTGCAGCCGCCTGCCGGAAGCCCAGCGCCAGAGTTGCGTCACCCAGATGACCTCGCCCAGCAATGTGCGCGGTAGCGTCCAGGGCGGCGGCGTGCTGCGCGAAACCGTGATTCAAGTGCCCGCCGGCACCGCACCGGGGATGGCCCCGGCCCCTGGCATGGCACCCGCACCTGGAATGGCTCCCGCTCCGGGCATGGCGCCGGCCCCCGGCATGGCCCCCGCGCCGGGCACGGGAACCATGAGCGCGCCGATCCGCCAGTAAGTCGCCGGCGTCATATCGGGCATGGCGTGAGGGGGCAGCCGCCGCCGCAATCAGGCAAAATGGCGGCTGTCGCCTCTTCTCACGCATATTCATGTCCGACGTCATCGCCCTGATTTTCGACTTCGACGACACGCTGGCTTCGGACAGCACGTCCGGCTTCCTGGACAGCATCGGCGTGGACACGGCCTCGTTCTGGAAGGAAGAGGTCGATCCCTTGCTGTTCCAGCAAGATTGGGATCCCGTCCCCGCCTATCTCTACAAGATGATCGAACTGTCCCGCCAGGGACGGCACGGGCTCATCACGCAGCAGCGCCTGAAAGACTGGGGCGCGCGCCTCGATCTGCACGACGGCGTATCCACGCTGTTCCAGCGGCTGCGCGCGGCGGTGCGCGCCGAGCATCCGCAGGTGCAGCTTGAGTTCTACCTGATTTCCAGCGGCATCGGCGACGTGGTGCGCGCCACGCCCATCGCGCATGAGTTCACCGAGATCTGGGCCTCGGAATTCGTCTATGGCGACGATGGCGGCATTGCGTTCCCGCGGCGCGTCGTCAGTTTCACCGACAAGACCCGCTACCTTTTCCACATCCAGAAGGGCATCATCGGCCGCGATTTCCGCAACAAGCCGTTCGAGGTCAACCGCAAGGTTCCCGAGGACAGGCTGCGCATCCCGTTCGACCAGATGGTCTTCGTGGGCGATGGCTACACGGACATCCCGTGCTTTTCGCTGATCCGCCGCGCGGGCGGCTTCGCTTTCGGGGTCTGGGACCCCAAGCACCGCGACAAGCGCAGCCGCGCCTGGGGCTTCATCGAGGAAGGGCGCGTGTCCAACCTGAACCAGGCCCGCTACGACGAGCAGGCCGAGCTCTATCAGTGGCTCGAAGAGGCCGTCACCAGCCTGGCCGGCCGCATTGCGCTGAAATCGCGGGTGTACCGTGGCTGACCCGGCCGTGCTGGCCGCGCCCGCGGTGGTCCCGCCCTGGACCGAGCGAGACGCCCGATTCATGACCCTGGCGCTGGAACAGGCCCAGGCGGCGTACGACATCGGCGAGGTGCCAGTGGGCGCGCTGGTTGTTTCCGCCCAGGGCGACATCCTGGGGCGCGGCTACAACCGCACCATCATCGACCACGACCCGACCGCGCACGCCGAGATCGTCGCCTTGCGCGGGGCCGCGCGCCAGCTTGAAAACTACCGGCTGCCCGGCATCACCGTCTACGTCACGCTCGAGCCCTGCGTCATGTGCATCGGCGCCATGCTGCACGCGCGCCTGGCCCGTGTCGTGTTCGGCGCCTACGATCCCAAGACCGGCGCCTGCGGCAGCGTGCTGGACGTCGGGTCCGTGCCCAAGCTCAATCATCACACTTCAGTCACCGGCGGCGTGCTGGCCGAACCCTGCGGCGATCTGCTGCGCCGGTTCTTCCGCGAACGCCGCGCCAAGGAATCCATCGCATGAGTACCCCCAAAGCCGCCAAGCCTGCCGCCAAGCCCGCCACCAAGGCGCGCCGCGCAAAGGCCGATGTCCCCGCGGCCCACGATCATCCGCACGACCACGGCCCGGACTGCGGCGACGCATGCGGCCATGATCACGACCACGACCACCATCACGGCCCGCAGCCGGACGCCCGCGGCATCTACCTGATTTCCCCGTCGTCCGCCGTGCGCGATCCCGCCACCGTGACGCTGGCGCGCGAACGGCTGGAGCAGCAGGGCTTCAAGACGGCGCTGGACCGCACGGCGCTGGCCGAACACCAGCGGTTCGCGGGCACGGATGCGCAGCGTCTGGCCAGCCTGACCCGCGCGGTCAAGCAGAAGCTGCCGATCGTCATGGTGACCCGCGGCGGCTACGGCCTGGGCCGGCTGCTGCACGCCATCGACTGGAAGGCGATGGCCGACAGCGGCAAGCGTTTTGTCGGCATGAGCGATTTCACGGCGTTCAACCTGGGCCTGCTGGCGCAGACCGGCGCGGTCAGCTATACCGGCGCCACCGCGGTCCGGGACTTTGGCGGCAAGAAGGTTGACGACCTGACCGAGGCGCTGTTCGGCGAGGTGATGCGCGGCGAACTTGAGATCCTCAGCTTCGAAACACAGGACGCCGACCCGGTGGACGCGCGCGGCATCCTGTGGGGCGGCAACCTGGCCATGCTGACGTCGCTGCTGGGCACGCCCTACATGCCGAAGATCCGCGGCGGCATCCTGTTCCTTGAAGACGTGGCCGAGCATCCGTACCGCGTCGAGCGCATGCTGATCCAGCTGTGGCAGGCCGGCATCCTGGCGCGCCAGAAGGCGATCGTGCTGGGACGTTTTACGGAATACAAGCTGGCCCCGCACGACAAGGGGTACGATCTGCACGAGGTCGTGGCCTGGCTGCGCAGGACGGTCAAGGTGCCGGTGATTACCGGCCTGCCGTACGGCCATGTCGATACCAAAGCCACCCTGCCGATCGGCCAGAAGGTCGGGATCGCCACCGAGAAGGGCCTGGCGCACCTGGTGCTGGACGAACACCATCACTAAAGCGCGCTCCGGCGGCCGGCGTCGGTCGCAATCGAGGTCTCAAATAGGGGCCGCATCACGTTTGCTACACTAGCAGGTTTTCCCGCATGCGCCTTTGGGCGCCTTCAAACGTACATACACCGTGATATCCACCGCCAATCTCACCATCCAGTTCGGTCCCAAGCCCCTTTTCGAGAACGTCAGCGTCAAGTTCGGGGAAGGCAACCGGTACGGGCTGATCGGGGCCAATGGGTCCGGCAAGTCTACGTTCATGAAGATCATCGGCGGCGATCTCGAACCCTCCGGCGGCAACGTCGCGCTTGAACCGGGCGTGCGCCTGGGCAAGCTACGCCAGGATCAGTTCGCCTTTGAAGATGTGCGCGTGCTTGATGTGGTGATGATGGGCCACACCGAAATGTGGCAGGCCATGTCCGAGCGCGACGCGATCTACGCGAACCCGGACGCGACCGAAGACGACTACATGCGCGCCGCCGATCTGGAGGCCAAGTTCGCCGAGTACGACGGCTACACCGCCGAAGCCCGTGCAGGCGAACTGCTGCTGGGCCTGGAAATCGCCGTCGACCAGCACAACCTGCCGATGCGTGAAGTGGCGCCGGGCTGGAAGCTGCGCGTGCTGCTGGCGCAGGCGCTGTTCTCGAACCCCGACGTCCTGCTGCTGGACGAACCCACCAACAACCTGGACATCAACACGATCCGCTGGCTGGAAAACGTGCTCAACGGCTACCAGAGCACGATGATCATCATCAGCCACGATCGTCACTTCCTGAACCAGGTGTGCACGCACATGGCCGACGTGGACTACGGTGAAATCCGCATCTACGCCGGCAACTACGACGACTACATGCTGGCTTCCACCCAGGCCCGCGAGCGCCTGGTCGCCAACAACGCCAAGGCCAAGGAACGCGTCGCTGAATTGCAGGACTTCGTGCGCCGCTTTGCGGCCAACAAGTCCAAGTCGCGCCAGGCCACGTCGCGCCTGAAGCAGATCGACCGCATCAAGGCCGACCAGGTCGTGGTCAAGCCCTCGTCGCGTCAGAATCCGTACATCCGCTTCGAGCAGAACAAGGTCATGCACCGCCTGGCCGTCACCGTCGAAAACCTGACCAAGGCCTACGACGCGCCGG
This sequence comes from Achromobacter sp. GbtcB20, assembly GCF_019091095.1. NCBI lineage: Bacteria > Pseudomonadati > Pseudomonadota > Betaproteobacteria > Burkholderiales > Alcaligenaceae > Achromobacter > Achromobacter sp. GbtcB20. The sequence goes on from NZ_JAGXJZ010000010.1 coordinate 180,962, forward strand.
TCATCACCAAGTTCTCGGCCATGGTCGACGCCGGCGAGAAGATCGCAATCATCGGCGCCAACGGCGTGGGCAAGACCACGCTGCTGCGCCTGCTGGCGCAGGACCTGCAGCCCGATTCGGGCACGGTCAAATGGTCGGACAATGCCGACCTCGGCTACATGGCCCAGGACGTTTCCGACCAGTTCCTGCAGACCGACATCAACCTGCTGGACTGGATGGGCGACCACCGCCAGCCGGGCGACGACGACCAGTCGATCCGTTCGGTGCTGGGCCGCCTGCTGTTCTCGGCGGACGACCTGCCCAAGGCGCCCAAGGTGTTGTCCGGCGGCGAAAAGAACCGCATGACCTTCGGCCGCCTGATGCTTGGCCGGCACAACGTCATGCTGCTCGACGAGCCGACCAACCACCTGGACATGGAATCGATCGAATCGCTGCAGTTCGCGCTGGAAAAGTACGAAGGCACGCTGGTGTTCGTGTCGCATGACCGCGAATTCGTGTCGGGCCTGGCCACGCGCGTGATCGAGATCCTGCCTTCGGGCGAGATCGTCGACTACCGCGGCGGCTACGAAGACTACCTGTCCTCGCGCGGCATCGAGGCCTGATTCCCGGACGGTTCGCCTGAAGCGGCGCACGGACTCGTGCGCCGCTTCTGCATTTGAGCCCGCCTGCCTTCTGGCCTGCGGCCCAGCGCGCCAGCCGCGGTGCGCGCATTCAGCCGTCAGCAAACCGCGCTGCGCTATCATCCGCCCCGATCCTGGCGCCTGTCCGGCCAGGCCTGCCTTTGTCCCCAAATGTCTCCCTCTCAGCATGCCGCGCCCGATGGCGCGCAGATCGGCACGTTCACCCTGACGGCCCGCATCGTAGCCATCGCCTTCTTCACCTTCATCTGCTATCTGGCCATCGGCCTGCCGCTGGCCGTGCTGCCGGGCTACGTGCACGGCAACCTGGGCTATGGCTCCGTGCTGGCGGGCCTGGCGATCAGCGTGCAGTACGTGGCGACCTTGCTCAGCCGCTCGCACGCCGGCCGGATGGCCGACATGGTCGGCCCCAAGCAGACCGTCGTCATCGGCATGGCCGCCTGCGCGATCAGTGGCGTCTTCCTGCTGCTTGCTTATGCCTTCGAGCGCACCGCCTGGCTGAGTCTGGCGGCCATCATCCTGAGCCGTCTGGCGCTGGGCTTCGGCGAGAGCTGGGTGGGCACCGGTTCGGCCACCTGGGCCATTGCGCGGGTAGGGCCGCTGCACACGGCGCGCGTCATTTCGTGGAATGGCATCGCCACCTATGGTGCGCTGGCGCTCGGCGCGCCGCTGGGCGTGCAGCTTGAAAAGCACTGGAGCATGGGCGCGCTGGGCGGCGCGGTGCTGCTGCTGGGGTTGGCGGGTCTGGGCCTGGCCATGGTGCGTCCTGCCGTGGCCATCGTGGGCGGCCACCGGATGGCCTTCAAGAGCGTGGTGCTGCGGGTGTTTCCGCACGGCATGGCGCTGGGCCTGGGGTCGGTGGGTTTTGGCACGTTGGCGGCATTCGTTGCGCTGTATTACGCCAGCGCCTCCTGGGAGGGTGCCGCGAATGCGCTCAGCGCGTTCGGCGGCGCATTCATCGGCGTGCGGCTGCTGTTTGCCGGCACGATCACCCGTTTTGGCGGCTTCCGGGTCGCGCAGGTGTCGTTCGTGGTGGAGGCCGCCGGACTGTTGCTGCTGTGGCTGGCGCCCAACCCAGGCATGGCGCTGCTGGGCGCCGCGCTTACCGGCAGCGGCTTTGCGCTGGTGTTTCCGGCCATCGGCGTCGAAGCCGTGGCGCGCGTGCCGGCCGGCAGCCGCGGCGCCGCGCTGGGCGCCTATTCGGCCTTCCTGGATCTCGCCTTGGGCGTGACCGGTCCCATCGCCGGCTACATCTCCAGCGGATTCGGCTATCCGGCGATTTTCCTGGCGGCCTCCCTGTCGGTCACGATGGGCTTGCTGATTGCGTTCGGATTGCAGCGGGCCGCCACGCGTGGACAGGCGACGGCCTCGTCAGCGTGATCTTTATTACTAGAAGAAGTTAAGACATTCGATATTGATCGTTTGGATTCATATAACGAATTGTTAGATTTGAGGCTCGTTTTCTCGCGCCCTGACGATTCGTCCATGAACCTTATTTTCGACAACGTCCACAAGCAGTTCGGCGACTTGCCTGTCGTCGACGGCTTCACCAGTGAATTCAAGACCGGCGAGCTGGTCGCGCTGGTCGGCCCGTCCGGCTGCGGCAAGTCCACCTTGCTGCATCTGGCGGCAGGGCTTGAAATGCCCACGCAGGGCAGCGTGCTGGCCGACGGCACCAAAGTCGCCGGTCCCCATCCCAGCCGCACGCTGGTGTTCCAGGAACACGCCCTGTATCCCTGGCTGACCCTGGAAGACAACGTGGCGCTGGCGCTGGAATTCCAGAACACGCCCAAGAAGCGCGCCCGCGAGGCGGCGCGCGAATGGCTGGCGCGCGTCAGCCTGGCGGGCTTCGAACACTACTATCCCCATCAGGTGTCCGGCGGCATGCGCCAGCGCGCCGCGCTGGCCCGCGCGTTCATCGCGCAGCCGCAGACCATGCTGATGGATGAACCCTTCGGCGCGCTGGACGCGCTGACCCGCCTGGCCCTGCAGGACGTGCTGCGCCAGCTCATCGCGCAGGAAAAGCCCACCGTGCTGCTGGTGACCCACGACGTCGACGAGGCCTTGTTCCTGGCCGACCGCATCGTCGTCTTCAGCCCGCGCCCGGCGCGGGTGCTGCGCGAATTCAACCTGGCACATCGCGCCAAGACGCACGACCTGTCCGACCTGGCCGCTGAAAAGCGCGAGATCCTGCGCCTCTTGGGCATCGGGGTCGGTGGCGCGGACGCGCACTCGGACATCGCGCTGGCGGCTTGATCCTTCAAACCCATATCCTGCGGCCACGCCCGGGCGCGGCCGCTTCCTGAATTTCCTGGAGCTCCTGATGAAACTGAAGCAATGGTTGTCCCTGCCACTGGCCGCGGCGCTGCTGGCGGCTGCCCCCGCGATGGCCGCCGAGAAGTTCCGCGTGGGTTACCTGCGCGTGATGGATGACGCGCAGGCCATCGTCGCGCAAGAGGGCGGCTATTACAAAAAGGCCGGCCTGGATTCCGAACTCATCGAATTCAAATCGGGCACCGACCTCATCAAGGCCATCGTCGGCGGCCAGCTCGACATCGGCGTGCTGGGCTTTACCAACGCGGTCGCCTGGGCCTCCAAGGGCGCGGACCTGAAGGTGGTGGGCGGCGCGCAGCAGGGCTATCACTCGCTCATCGTGCGCGACGATTCGGGCATCAAGGACATCGCCGGCCTGAAGGGCAAGACGTTGGCCTCGCAGGCCGAAGGCAGCACCGCTGACGTGGTGCTCAAGGGCGTCGTACTCAAGTCGGGCAACCTGACGGCCGACGACGTCAACGTCATGGGCGTGAGCCCGGCCGTGGCTGTGCAGTCGCTGGTGGGCAAGCGCGTGGACGCCGCCTTCCTGTTCGAACCCTACGACCGCATTGCGCAGCTGATCGCGCCGGTCAAGCAGATCTATGAAGTGGGCGAGGCGTGGCCGTTCCCGTGCATGGTCGTGATCACGTCGGGCGAAACGCTGGCCAAGCGCAAGGACGACGTCTGGAAGGCGCTGGACGCGCAGAACCAGGCCATCACGCTGCTGCAAAAGGAACCCGCGCAGGCGTCCAAGCTGATCGCGTCCTACTTCATTGCCGAGCCCACGCTCAAGACGCTGAACCGTGGCGAGCTGCCGCGCGAAACGGTCATTTCCGAAGCCATCAGCACGCAGGTGTTCACGCCCAAGCTGACCGAGAAAGACACGGCGCGCATGCAGGAAATCGCTGACATCCTGCAAGCCCAGGGATCGCTCAAGACGCGCGACGGCAAGCCGTACGACGTCTCCAGCATCGTCGACCTGTCCTGGCAAGAGGCTCGCAAGCTTTGAGCGCGTCTACCCGAGTGACCGGCGCCCGCAAGCATCTTGCGGGCGTTTTGGGCGTCCTGTTCATTCTGGCCATCTGGCAATTGGCGGCCTTCGCGCTGCCCGACTTCCTGATGCCCGGCGTGCCCGCCGTGGTCGAACGTCTGTTCGAAGACCTGGGCAAGCAGTCGTTCCACCAAAGCCTCCTGGGCACACTGGGACGCCTGGGCGCGGGTTACGGGCTGGCCCTGGCCGCCGGTGTCGGCTTCGGCCTCGTGGCAGCCGTGCTGTTCTTCTTTCGCGAAGTCCTGCGCAGCGCCATCGTCATCCTGCAGTCGATTCCGTCCATCGCGTGGGTGCCGCTGTTTCTCATCGTGATGGGCTTTGGCAATACGCCCATCATCGTGGTCGTGGCGCTGGCGGCGTTTTTCCCGGCCGCGCTCAGCGTGATGAACGCGACCGAATCCGTGCAGCGCGTGCACGTGTCGGCAGCGCGCGTCATGGGCGCGACCCGCTGGGGGCTGATCAAGCGGGTGTATCTGCCCGCGGTCATGCCCGAGCTCATCACCGGCGCGCAACTGGCGTTCGGCAATGCCTGGCGGGCGCTGATCTCGGCTGAAATGCTGATCGGCTTCGGCAAGGGGCTGGGACGGTCGCTGGCGTATTCGGGCGAAATCGCCGACATGACCGGGGTCATGACCAATATCCTCGTCATCGCCGTGCTGGCCGCCCTGATCGACCAGTTCGTGCTTGAAAACCTCAAGCATCGCCTGCTGCGTTACCAGTACGTCTAAGGTCGCAAAGCCCGTCATGTTGTCCTGCATCCGCCCATTCGTCCTTGCCGCCGGCCTGCTGGCCGCGGGCTTGGCGCAAGCTCAGCCCGCGGTGCAGTCCAATGTCTTCGCGGCGGCCAGCACGCGCGGCGAACTGGTCGTGGGCGTGCCGTACCTGGCTCCGCCACCCGCCGCGGGCGCCAAGATCCGCACGCCGGAAGGCCTGGATGCGGCCATCACCGAAAGGCTGGGCGCAAGCCTGAAACTGCCCGTGCGCCTGGTGCAGGTGCCGGCGCGCGACGCCGCCCGCGCGCTCGCCGCCGGCGACGTGGATCTGGTGCTGGCCGACAATGCCGACGGACAGCCGCAGACCGTCGCGGTGCAAGCCACCGGCTATGCCGCACGGCCCAAGGCGGTGATCCGCAGCGACACGCGGCTGCGCAAGCCCGCCGACGTGCAGGGCCGCAGCGTGTGCATGGCCGAGGCGGCCACGCAGGCCCAAGCTCTGGCGCAAAGCTGGGGCGCGACGGTCAAGACCTATCGCGTGCCGTCGGACGCGCTCGTTGCCGTGCGCGAAGGCGAGTGCGACATCGGCCTGGTCGACGACGCCGTGTGGGAGCCCCTCATGCGCTTTCCGGAATGGAAGAAATTCTCCTCGACGCTTGCCGCGGATGGCGCCCGCCACGAGCGCGTGTGGCTTGTGCCTGCGCGGGACGAAGCCTCGCGCGCCTGGCTTGGCCAGGAGATGCGCGCCTGGGACCGCGCCGGCGCGTGGAAGGCCATGACCACGAAATGGGCGCGCGACGTCGCCTTCGACGTCTATCTGGACCAGGAAGTTCCCGACTGCCACGGCTGATGCGGCCTCATGGCCACTGCGCGCGGCCACGCCGCCCGGGGCATGCAGCCGCGCGATCCGCGCACTTACAATGCCGGGCATGACGCACACGTTGACCGCTCCCTGCACCTACCAGGAAGACATCAAGAAAAGCCGCTTTGCCGCGTATGCCGCGCCGGTCGCCACGATCGATGACGCCATGCGCTTCTTTGCCGAGCATAGCGATCCCGAGGCCACGCACAACTGCTGGGCGTACCGCATCGGACAGGAATACCGCTTCAATGACGATGGCGAGCCGGGCGGCACGGCCGGCCGGCCGATCCTGCAGGCCATCGAAGGCCAGGACATGGATCGTGTCGCGGTGCTGGTGGTCCGCTGGTATGGCGGGATTAAGCTCGGTGCGGGCGGACTGGTGCGGGCTTACGGCGGATGCGCGGCCAATTGCCTGCGGTTGGGAGAGCGCACCGAGATCGTCGATCTTGCGACCGTGCGCTGCGCCTGCGGCTTTGCGGAAATGGCGCTGCTGAAATCGCGGCTGGCGCAGGCAGGCGCCGCCATCGGGCAGGAAGACTACAACGCCGACGGCGTCGTGCTCACGTTCACGGTGCCGCGCGCGGCCGTGCCGGACCTGGAAGTCACCGCGGCAAACATCACGCGCGGCCGGTCCGGGTGGGAAGTGGTGTCCTAGCCCGGCCGCGCGCGTGGGCGCAGGCCGGGATGCGCCACGGCTTGCGCAACGGTGGGGCTGCACTGACCTAGTGCAAAAGGAAGGGGCCCGGTGAGGGCCCCTTGGTGTTTACGCGTCCTGGCTGTCTTGCGCCGCGGCGATTTCCTGATGGACCTTTTCCATGTCCACTTCCTTGATCTTTGCGAGCAGCTCATTGAGCTGGCCGCCGGACAAGGCACCCGGTTGCGAGAACAGCAGAACCTTTTCGCGGAAGACCATCAGCGTGGGAATCGAGCGGATGCCCAGCGCGCCGGCCAGTTCCTGCTCCACATCGGTGTTCACCTTGGCGAACGTGACGTCCGGATGCTCGGTGGCTGCCTGTTCGAAGACCGGGGCAAAGCCGCGGCACGGGCCGCACCAGGGCGCCCAGAAATCGACGATCAGGGTGCCGTCGGGCGTGATGGCTTCCTGGAAGCTGTCTTTGGTGAGTTCAACAATACTCATGTGGAATCCTTGCCGCGGGGCGGCGAAAAGCAGTGGCTGAAAACGCCGGTTTCCGTCCCGGCGTATTGCGGCGACGCGTAGTTGCCAGGTGCTTGTTAGGCAATAGTAGAACCGGTGAAGGCTGCGTCGCAATGGTTGGCGCTGTGCAAAGCGCGGTTTGCGGCCCTCAGGCCGCGGATTGAGTCGAGACGCCCGCGCCGTTTTTCAAGGACGCGACGATCTCGAAAGAGCGCAGGCGGTCTGCGATGTCGTAGAAGTCGGACACGATCATGACCTCGTCGGCTTGCGTTTCCGCGACCAGCGCTTCGAGTTTGCGCTTGACGGTGTCCGGGCCGCCCACGATCGCAGCGCCCAATCTTTGATTGACCGCTTCACGCTCCCATTCGTTCCACAAGCCGTCCATGCTTTCGACGGGCGGCTGCAACTGCAGTCGATGGCCGCGCACCAGCGACAGGAACTTCAATTGCTGCGTGGTGGACTGGAAGCGGGCAGCTTCGTCGGATTCCGCGGCAATGACCGGCACGCCGATCATGGCGTAAGGGCGCGACAGCGTCTCGGAAGGCTTGAACAAGTGACGGTACAAGCGCATCGCGGCCATGCCTTCCGGCGAGAAATGGCCCGCGAACGAGAAGGGCAGGCCCAATTCGGCCGCCATGCGCGCGCTGAAGTCGCTCGACCCGAGCAACCAGATCGGGATGTCCAGGCCTTCGCCGGGAATCGCACGCACGGGCTGGCCGGGCCGCGAAGGCGCGAGGTATGCGCGCAGTTCCTCGACCAGCGCGGGAAACTCCAGGCCGCTGCGCGGGCTGCGGCGCAGCGCCTGCTGCGTGGCGCCATCGCTGCCCGGTGCACGGCCCAGGCCCAGGTCGATGCGTCCGGGGTACAGGGTTTCAAGCGTGCCGAATTGTTCGGCAATGATCAGCGGCGCGTGGTTGGGCAGCATGACGCCGCCCGAACCGACGCGCAGCGTGCGGGTGTGGCCGGCCACGTGTCCGATCAGGACGGCCGTGGCGCTGCTGGCCACGCCGTTGATGTTGTGGTGCTCGGCAAGCCAGAAGCGGTTGTAGCCCAGCTGTTCGACATGCTGCGCCAGCGCAACCGTATTGCGGAAGGCGTCTGCGGCATCGCGGCCCTGCACAATCGGGGCCAGGTCCAGCACGGAAAAGGGGACGTTCGCCAGGGCGCTCATGCGGGCGCCTTTACCGGGTCAAGACAGGCGTGCAGCGCGGGGAAGGGGGAAGGGCGCAAAATGAACTCCATATGCTGATCTACATGGGGAGTGTATCGGCGAATTCAACGGCGCCTGCCAGCAACCATGCCCTTGGCCGGGTTGATTGAATTTTCCGATCCCTACAATAGCCAAAGAAAAAACGCGGCTTTTCGGCCGCGTTTTGGGTCGCATGCCACACGGACACAGGAGGCTCGGATGGGCGCAAGAGGCAAGCACAACCAGATCGACAACATCGAGTTCAACGTCGCGGACATTGCCCGCAGCAAGCGCTTTTATGGCGACGTCTTCGGCTGGACCTTCACGGATTACGGTCCCACCTACACCGAGTTTTCCGATGGCCGTCTGACGGGCGGCTTCACGACCGGCGAAGCGGTGCGCCCCGGCGGTCCGCTTGTCATCCTGTACGGCGACGACCTGGCCGCAATCCGGCAGCGCATTTTGACCGCGGGCGGGCGCATCAGCCGCGACGAGTTCACTTTTCCGGGCGGCAGCCGCTTCCATTTCACAGACCTGGACGGCTACGAATTGGCGGTGTGGACTGCACAATGAGGTGTCAGACACCTGCCCAAGGTGTCTGACACCCTGCCAGACGTGACCGCCAGGTTGGCAAGGCGCCGCCAGGGTGTCTGACACCTTGCCAAGCCACTGCGCTTATTCCGGGAAGAACGCGTAGCGGATCACGAACAGCACGGCCACGAGCCACGTGGCCGGGTGCACGTCGCGCATCTTGCCCGTGGCGGTCTTGAGCACCACGTAGCTGATGAAACCGAAGGCGATGCCGTTGGCGATGGAATACGTGAACGGCATGACCAGCGCGGTCAGCGCGGCCGGCGTGGCCTCGCAGACGTCGTTCCAGTCGATGTCGATGAGCTCGCGCATCATCAGCCCGGCGACGTAGAGCAGGGCGGGGGCGGTGGCGTAAGCCGGCACGGCGCCCGCCAGCGGCGAGATGAACAGCGCGGCCAGGAACAGCAGGCCCACGATCAGCGCGGTCATGCCGGTGCGGCCGCCGGCCTGCACGCCGGACGCGCTCTCGACATAGGCCGTGGTGCTGCTGGTGCCCAGCATCGAGCCGGCAACGATGGCCGTGCTGTCCGCGAACAGCGCGCGGCCCAGGCGGTTGGGCCGGTCTTCGGGCACCAGTCCCGCGCGCTTGGCCACGCCCACCAGCGTGCCGGTCGCATCGAACACCTCGACCAGCACGAACACCAGGATCACGTGCACAAACCCGGAGTGCAGGGCGCCCATGATGTCCAGCTTGAAAAGCGTGGGCGACAGGCTGGGCGGCGCCGAGAAGATGCCCTTGAACTCGTTGTAGCCCAGCACCATCGACAGCACGGTGACGACGATGATGCCGATCAGGATGGCGCCGCGCACGCGCAGCGCGTCCAGGGATGCGATCACGAAAAAGCCCAGGATGGCAAAGAGCGGACCGTGCGTCGTGAGGTTGCCCAGCGTGACCTTGGTGGCTGGATGCGCGACCACGATCCCGGCGCTCGATAGCGCGATAATGGCCAGGAACAACCCGATGCCGGCGGCAATCGCGCTGCGTAGCGAATGCGGGATGCCCTTGACCAGCCAGACCCGGATGCCGGATATCGTCAGGAAAAGGAAGATGACACCCGAGATGAACACGGCGCCCAGCGCCTGCTCCCAGGTGTAGCCCATGGTCTTGACCACGGTGAAGGCGAAAAACGCGTTCAGGCCCATGCCGGGCGCCATGCCGATCGGCCAGTTGGCAATGAATGCCATCACCAGCGATCCCAGCGCGGCGGCCAGGCACGTGGCGACGAACACGGCGTCGCGGTCCATGCCGGTCGAGGACAGGATGTCCGGATTGACGAAGATGATGTACGACATCGTCAGGAATGTCGTCAGGCCGGCAACGACTTCCGTTCTTGCGGTCGTGCCGTGCTCACGCAGCTTGAATAGCTTCTCCAGCATTCGAGTCCCCAGGGTTTTTGCAGGATTTTCAGGTTGTGTCGGGAGGGGGCGCATGCCCCGTCCGATTCAAGAACAGGCGTATTTTCGCATCAGTTGTAAACTCTGCCGCCATGATCATTCTCGGCTTTGAAAGCTCCTGCGACGAAACCGGCGTCGCAGCCGTCTGTACGGAACGCGGCCTGCTCGCGCACGCGCTGCACACCCAGATCGCCATGCACCAGGAATACGGGGGCGTGGTGCCGGAACTTGCCTCGCGCGACCACATCCGGCGCGTCATTCCGCTGACCCGCCAGGTGCTGGAAGAGGCGGGCATCCAGATGTCCGATGTCGGGGCGGTGGCCTATACGGCCGGCCCCGGCCTGGCCGGCGCCTTGCTGGTCGGCGCGAGCGTGGCGCAGGCGTTCGCCTGGTCCCGCGGCCTGCCGGCCATCGGCATCCATCACCTTGAAGGCCATCTGCTGTCGCCGATGCTGGCCGATCCCCGGCCCGAATTTCCCTTCATCGCCTTGCTGGTGTCCGGCGGGCATACCCAGCTCATGCGGGTGGACGGGGTGGGGCGCTACGAACTCCTGGGCGAAACGCTGGACGACGCCGCAGGCGAGGCCTTCGACAAATCCGCCAAGCTGATGGGCCTGGGCTATCCGGGCGGACCCGCGCTGTCCCGGCTGGCCGCCAGCGGCGATGCGTCGCGCTTTGACCTGCCGCGGCCCATGCTGCACAGCGGCGACCTGGATTTCAGTTTCAGCGGTCTGAAAACGGCAGTCTTGACCCGGGTCAAGGCGGCCGAGCAGAACGGCGGCCTGGACGATCAGACCCGCGCGGACCTGGCCGCGGCCACGCAGGCGGCCATCGTGGAAGTGCTGGCGGCCAAGTCCATCCGCGCCTTGAAGCAGACCGGCCTGCGGCGGCTGGTGGTGGCCGGCGGCGTGGGGGCCAACCAGCTCCTGCGCGCCAAGCTTGATGCCGCGCTCAAGCCGCTCAAGGCGCGCGCGTACTTTCCGCCCCTGGAGCTGTGCACCGACAACGGCGCGATGATCGCCTTCGCGGCGGCCGAACGGGTCAAGGCGGGATTGGCGACGCTGGACGCCAGCGCGCACAGCTTCACGGTCAAGCCCCGCTGGGATCTGGCCGATATCGCCTGAAATGAAACGGGCGGCCAAGTCCGCCCGTTCTATCAATACCCGTTCGGGGAATTATTTCTTCTTGCCGCCAATGCGGCTTTCGGTCCCCTGGATCAGGCGGGCGATGTTGGCGCGATGGCGGTAGAAGAGCAGGATGCCGATGACCGCCAGGGCCACGCCCAGCGCGGGCTGCGCCTGCCAGGCCAGGCCCGACCCGAACACGTAGTACACCGGGGCAAAAAACGCGGCGACCAGCGACGCCAGCGACGAATACCGGAAGAAAATGGCGACGATCAGCCAGGTCGCAGCGGTAGCCACGGCCAGCCAGGGCTGGATCGCCACCAGCACGCCCAGCGCGGTGGCCACGCCCTTGCCTCCCTTGAACCCCAGGAATACGGGGTACAGGTGGCCGATGAAGGCCGCGAGCGCCACGCAGGCCAGGGCGACGGGACCGATGCCCGGCGCCAGCTTTTCAGCCAGCCAGATCGCAAACCATCCCTTGGCGGCGTCCCCCAGCAGCGTCAGCGCGGCGGCGGTCTTGTTGCCGGTGCGCAGCACATTGGTGGCGCCGGGGTTCTTGGACCCGTAGCTGCGCGGGTCCTGAAGGCCCATCAGCTTGCTGACGACCACGGCGAACGGCACCGAGCCGATCAGGTAGGCCAGCACGACGAGCCCAATGGTAAACGCCAGGGAAGGTTCGGTTATCGCCATGGAAAGGGAGTCCGTTGTTGTAGTAATGGCTGCGGATTCTACCGCGGGTACAATCCGCAGCGTCACCCGCGTTTTATTTTCTTTCGGATGCACAATGCGAATTCTGGTTTCGAACGATGATGGCTATTCGGCCCCCGGCCTAGAGGCGCTGGTGGCGGCGCTGGAAGGGCTGGGCGATTTGACCGTCGTCGCCCCCGAGACCAACCACAGCGGCGCCTCCAACTCGCTCACGCTGAACCGGCCGCTGTCGGTGCGCACCGCCTCCAACGGCTTCATCGCGGTCAACGGCACGCCGTCCGATTGCGTCCACGTCGCGCTGACGGGTCTCATGGACGCGCGTCCCGACCTCGTCGTGTCGGGCATCAACAACGGCGCCAACATGGGGGACGACACCCTCTATTCGGGCACCGTCGCCGCGGCCAGCGAAGGTTATCTGTTCGGCATTCCCGCCATCGCGTTCTCGCTGGCGGAAAAAGGCTGGGAGCACATCGAATCGGCCGCGCGCGCAGCCCGCCTGGTGGTCGAGCGCCATCTGGCCCAGCCCCTCGCGGCGCCGGTGCTGCTCAACGTCAACATCCCCAACCGCCGCTTCGAAGACATGCACGGCTTTGCGGTCACGCGGCTGGGCAAGCGGCATCCGTCGCAGCCTGTCGTGCGCACGACCACGCCCTACGGCGACACGGTCTATTGGATCGGGCCGGTCGGCCTGGCCGCGGACGCCACGCCCGGCACGGACTTCCATGCCGTCGAGCAGGGCATCGTGTCGGTCACGCCCTTGCGCCTGGACCTGACGCAGCACAGCCAGCTTGACGAGATCCGCACCTGGGCGGAGCCGCTATGCGCAAACGGATAAGCCAGCCGGACCTCACCCCCGGCGCGGCCAGCCGCGCCAGCGCTGCCCGCCACGACGCCGGCCGGCTTGGTCCGGGCTACACGCCGGCCAACAGCAACACGCGAATTTCCGCCGCCACGCTGCCCCGGCAAGCGCAGGCGCCGCTGCCGCAGGCGGGCAGCAATCTGGGTCTGAACTCGGAACGGTTGCGCCAGGCCATGGTCCAGCGTCTGCGCACCCAAGGCATCACGGACGAGCGCGTCCTGAACGCCATGGCCGCCGTGCCGCGCCACCTGTTCGTTGACGAGGCGCTTGCCAGCCGCGCCTACGAAGACGCGGCCTTGCCCATCGGCCACTCGCAAACCATTTCCCAGCCGTGGGTCGTCGCGCGTATGATCGCGGCTGCTTGCGAAGACCGCGCGCCCACCCGTGTGCTCGAGGTCGGAGCCGGTTGCGGGTATCAGGCCGCAGTGCTCGCGCAGTTCGTGCGCGACGTCCACACCATCGAACGCATCCGCGGTTTGTACGAGCTGGCGCGCGAGCATTTACGCGCCTTGCGGCTCACCACAAGGATCCGCCTCATCTATGGCGACGGCACCTTGGGGCTGCCCGGCGTGGCGCCGTTCGATGCTATCGTTGTGGCTGCCGCAGGTCTGGCCATCCCGCAAGCGCTGCTGACGCAGCTTGCTCCGGGAGGCCGTCTCATCGCTCCCGAAGGGGGCTCGAACCAGCGCCTGGTTCTGATCGAACGCACGGGCGCGGCAAGCTGGAAACGAACCGAACTAGAGGCCGTGCGCTTTGTGCCGCTACGGTCCGGAATACAATCTTGAGCAACAGGAGAAACGTATGCTCAACGGGCAGTTGCAACTGACCGATATGAATTTGGGCGCGTCCATGACGCGCCTGCGCCGCCCGCTCTTTGCAGTGGGGGTCCTCAGCCTCGCCATCCTGGCCGGCTGCGCATCCAAAGGTACTCGTGCCCCCGTGGTCGACATGACCGGCGGGCAACCCGCGCCGACGGCGACGTCCGGCAGCTATGTGGTCAAGCCGGGCGACACGCTCTACAAGATCGCCCGCGCCAACAACGTCGACATCGAAAACATCAAGCGCTGGAACAACATCAGCGATCCCAACCAGATTTCGGTGGGGCAGGTGCTGCGCATGTCCGGCGGCGCCACCGGTGGCGCGCAAACCGCGCCGATCTCCGGCGCCCGCCCGCAGCCGCGTCCGCTGGACCAGCCCGAAACCCCCGCGGCCACCACGCCCGCGCCCGACGCCACCCCCACCGCGCCTCCGGCGCCCGTGGACACCAAGCCGGCGCCGCGCGCGGCCGATGCGGGCGTCATCAACTGGGCCTGGCCGGCCAACGGCCAGATCGTGCAGGGCTTTAACAGCAGCAGCAAGGGCATCGATATCGCCGGCGCGCTGGGCGACCCGATCACCGCCGCGGCCGATGGGCTGGTCAAGTACAGCGGCAACGGCGTGCGCGGCCTGGGCAACCTCATCATCGTCGAACACCAGAACGGCTTCATCACGGCGTACGCGCACAACCGCTCGCTGCTCGTGAAGACCGGCCAGACGGTCAAGCGCGGCGCCAAGATCGCCGAGCTGGGCCAAAGCGACACCACCTCGCCGCGCCTGCACTTCGAGATCCGCCGCCAGGGTACGCCGGTCGACCCGATGCAATACCTGCCGCCCAAATGACGCCCACCCTGGTATTCGACCTCGAAACCATCCCCGATGCCGACGGGCTGCGCAAGCTCAACGGCTGGGGCGCCGACGTGCCCGACCAGGAAGTGGTCGAGCGCGCGCTGACGGCCCGGCGTGAGGCCGTGGGTCATGACTTCCTGCCCTTGCACCTGCACAAGGTGGCGGTGGTGGGCTGCGTGTTCCGCGACGACCAGGGGTTTCGCGTCAAGACGCTGGGCCAGCCGGACGATCCCGAGGCGGCGCTGCTGGCGGGTTTTTTCAAGACCATCGAACGCTACACGCCTCGCCTGGTCAGCTGGAACGGCTCGGGCTTCGACCTGCCCGTGTTGCACTACCGCAGCCTGATCCAGGGCGTGCCCGCGCCGCGCTACTGGGACATGGGCGAAGAAGACCGCGACTTCAAGTTCAACAACTACATCTCCCGCTACCACACGCGGCACGTCGACCTGATGGACGTGCTGGCCAAGTACAACGGCCGCGCCAACGCGCCGCTCGACGAACTGGCCAAGCTGTGCGGCTTTCCCGGCAAGCTGGGCATGGATGGCAGCAAGGTGTGGGAGGCCTGGAGCATGGGCCGCGCCGACGAAGTGCGGGCGTATTGCGAAACCGATGTCGTCAATACGTGGCTGGTCTACTGCCGCTTCCGCTTCCTGCGCGGCGAACTGGACCGCACGGCCTACGAGGCCGAAATCGCGCTAGTGCGCGACACGCTTGGCGCCAGCGACGCCCCGCACTGGAAGGAATACATGGCGGCCTGGGACGCGGGCTGACCCGCGCCAGCCGCTCACTGATGCCGACCCATCGTGTGGATGGGACAGCATGCGGACGGGGCCTTCGAGGGGCCCCGTTCTCGCGTCTGCGGGGGAAGCAATCGACTGAAACAAGACGGCCGCAAACGAAACCTGGATGAAACCAGCGGGATCGCACAATGGCCTCGCTTTCTTCACTTCCAGGAGACCTACATGTCCCGATTCGCTATCCGCTCCAATCTGGCCGTCCTTGCAATCGTCGCCGCGTCCAGCGGTTTCGCGGCTGGCTCCGCCATGGCCGCGCCGCCTCCGCCCGCTGATGGCGGCCCGGCCGCCATGCACGAAGGCCATCGCGGCGGTGGTTTCCACAAGGGCATGCGCGACGGCCTGCTCATCCCCGGACTCGGCCCCGTGTCCAAGGCACAGGTTGCCGAGCTGAAACTCGACGCCAAGCAGGAGGCCCTTTTCAATACCGCCCAGGACAGCCAGCGCAGCCTGCACGAAGCCATGCGCGCCGCCGGCGGCAAGCGCCACGACTTGCTCAAGGCGCAGCTGGACAGCGGCAAGCTCGATCCTCGCGCCCTCATCGACCAGTCGGAAAAGCGCCGCGACGCGTTCGAGCCCCAGGCCAAGCAGGTTCGCGACCAATGGCTGGCCGTCTGGGATAGCCTGAACGACACGCAGCGCGCCCAGGTGACCAAGATCGTCAAGGAGCGCGAAGCGCGCATGGCCGAACGCCACGCCAAGATGGAAGGCCGCGCGGACGGCAAGGGCCATCCCGGCATGCGCGGCGCGGACGGCCGCCCCGGCATGCGTGGCGCCGACGGCCGTCCCGGCACGCCGCCGCCCCCGCCGGCTGCCGGCGACGTCCCGCCGCCCCCGCCGCCTGCCGCGCCCCAGGCCAACTGAGGCGGAAAGTCCCAGGCCATCACACTGGCCGCAACGTGGGGCAACGCTCCACTTGAACGCAACCCCGGCACGCTTCGCGCGTGCCGGGGTGTTTTTTTCCAGGCGGGCCAGGCCAGGCCGGGCCGGATTTCCCCGTTTTGACGCATCGGCACTGACCGCGCCCCATAACAGAGCACCAGCATGGTGCATTGCCAGCGCCCGAAGGACGCTGCGGCGGGTTGCGCTATGGAGCCGAAACCTGGCACGGACATTGCTTGAAGGGATTTGAGCCGGTTTTACCTGCACAGGCCGGCCAGCCGGACGCGCCGCGCGCCGTCCGCTCTCCCGACTATCCGATCAGGACCTTCGCACCATGAATAAGACGTTGCTAGCCTTGCCCCTCGCGCTTGCCGCTTGTTTTGCAGGTGTGGCGCAAGCCGAACCCACCGACCTGGGTGGCGGCTTTTCGCTCAGCGGTAACGCCACCATAGTCAGCGATTACCGCTTCCGCGGCTATTCGCAGACCGACTTCCGTCCCGCCGTGCAGTTGGGCTTTGACCTGAACCACAGCTCGGGCTTCTACCTGGGCAACTGGAACTCCAACGTCTCCAACTTCGTGTTCACCGACGGCAATCTGGAAATGGATTTCTACGGCGGCTGGAAGGGCGATGTCGGCGGCGGGTTCACGCTTGATGCGGGCGTGCTGCATTACTACTATCCCGGCTCCAGCTCGCCCAAGGGCGGCAACTACAACAACACCGACCTGTACCTGGGCGCGTCCTACGGCAACTACAGCCTCAAGTATTCGTACACGCCCAGCGACTTTTTCAGCACGCCGGACAGCAAGGGAACCTGGTACCTGGACGGCACGGCCACGTTCGACCTGGGCGACGGCTGGGGACTGCTGGGCCACCTGGGCTACCAGAAGCTGAAGAACCAGACCAACATGGACGGCGACTCGATTGGCCATTACGTCGACTACAAGCTGGGCGTGACCAAGGACCTGAAGGGCTGGATCCTCGGCCTGGCCGCCGTCGGCGCCACCAAGGACAACTGGCTGCCCACCAAGTACGGCCATCCGTCCGGCCGCATCGGCGCCGTCTTCTCGGTGGCGCGCGCATTCTGATATCCGTGGCGGCGCCGTCAAAAGCGCCGGCCTTTTGGGGTTGCTCCGGAACGCCGCCTGGCCTGGCGGCATTCCGGAACAGCCCCTTTTTTTGCGCGTGCGATGTGCGGCGCGACGCCGGGCAGGGCGGGGTGGCACCCGCCGCTCCGGCCCCGTCAAACCCGATTTCCGGGAATACGCGAAGTCCTTCTACAATCACGGGTTGCGTGCAATTCTGGACTGCGTGAGATGTCTGACGTTTTGAATATCGAATCCCTGGACCTGGAAGCCAGGGGGATCGCCCGCCGCGACGGGAAGGTCATTTTCGTGGAAGGCGCCTTGCCGGGCGAACGGGTCACCGCGGTCACGCTGCGCCGCAAGCCCTCCTACGAGACGGCTCGGGTGGATGAGGTACTGCATCCCTCGTCGCAACGCGTGGTGCCCCGCTGCCCGCATTTCGGCGTCTGTGGCGGCTGTGCCATGCAGCATCTGGAACCCACCACGCAGGTGGCCATCAAGCAGCGCGCGCTGGAAGACACCTTCTGGCATGTCGGCAAGCTGCGTCCGGCGCTCATCCTGGCGCCGCTGCAGGGCCCGACCTGGGGTTACCGCTACCGCGCGCGTCTGTCCGTGCGCGTGGTGCCCAAGAAGGGCGGGGTGCTCGTGGGCTTTCACGAACGCAAGAGCAGCTACGTGGCCGACATGCGCGAATGCCATGTGCTGCCCCGCCACGTCAGCGATCTGCTGATCCCGCTGCGCGAAATGATCGCCTCGATGTCCGCGCCGGACCGCATGCCGCAGATCGAAGTGGCGCTCGGCGAGGGCGTGACGGCGCTGGTGCTGCGGCATCTGCTGCCGCTGACCGACGGCGACATCGCGATCCTGCGCGCCTTTGCGGCCAAGCACAACGTGCAATGGTGGTTGCAGGCCAAGGGCCCGGATACGGTGCACCCGCTGGAGCGCGAGCACAACGACACGCTGTCCTATACCATGCCGGAATTCGGCCTGCGCATGCCGTACCGTCCGACCGACTTCACGCAGGTGAACCACGCCATCAACCGGGCGATGGTGTCGCGGGCGCTCAAGCTGCTGGAAGTGCAGCCCACCGACCGCGTGGCCGATCTGTTCTGTGGCCTGGGCAACTTCACGTTGCCGCTGGCCACGCAAGGCCGCGAGGCCGTCGGCGTTGAAGGCAGCAAGGCGCTGACCGATCGCGCGTTCGATGCGGCGTCGCGCCACGGCCTGGGCGATCGCACCAGCTTTGCCACCCTGAATCTCTTCGAAGTCGACGCCACCTGGCTGCGCAGTCTGGGCTACTTCGACCGCATGCTGATCGATCCGCCGCGCGAAGGCGCGCACGCGGTGTCGCAGGCGCTGTCCGACCTGTCGTACGAAGAACGTCCGCGCCGCATTGTCTACGTGTCCTGTAACCCGGCTACGCTGGCGCGGGACGCGGCCATCCTGGTTCACGAAGGCGGCTACGTGCTCAAGAGCGCGGGCGTGATCAACATGTTCCCGCACACCGGCCATGTGGAATCCATCGCCGTGTTCGAGACGCTTGACGCGCAGGGCGTGCTGGAAGCGAAAGCGCGCGCCCGTGAGCGTGTGGCCACCGCGGCCGCCGAAGCGGGGGGGGCCGGGCGAGCCCGGCCAGCCGCGGCGGCCGGGAGGGGGGGGGGGAAAAAGGACGCCACCCCGGGCCCCGAGGGGCGCGGCGCCGCCGAGGCGCAGCCGGGCGAGTAAGGCGCGGTGGCGGGCAACGCCCCGCCGCCTGGCATCAGTGCGAGCAGCCCAGGTTCTCCAGGATGGGGCAATCGGGCCGCTCGTCCCCGTGGCAGTGTTGCGCCAGATGCTTGAGCGTGGCCGCCATCTCCCGCAGGGACTCGGCCTTGCGCTCCAGCTCATCGACGTGCTCCAGCGCAATGCGCTTCACATCCGCGCTTGCCCGGCTGCGATCCTTCCAGAGCGCCAGCAACTCGTTCATCTGCTCCACCGAAAACCCCAGGTCGCGCGCGCGGCGCACGAAGCGCAGCGTGTGCAGGTCCTGGTCGCTGTAGACGCGATAGCCCGAGTCCGTGCGCACCGCGGGCCCGATAAGGCCGATGCTCTCGTAGTACCGGATCATCTTGGCCGAAATGCCGGACTGCTTGGCGGCTTGTCCGATGTTCATGCTTGCCTCCAGCGGGGGCGGAAGGCCTTCAGACGCAGCGCATTGCCCAGGACGAACACGCTGGACAGCGCCATCGCGCCCGCCGCAAAGATGGGCGAGAGCGACAGCCCGAAAGCCGGGTACAGGGCGCCCGCGGCCAGCGGGATCAGCGCCGCGTTGTAGGCAAATGCCCAGAACAGGTTCTGCCGGATATTGGCCAGCGTCGCGCGGCTGAGCGCGATGGCGTTTGGCACGCCGTGCAGGTCATCGGCCATCAGCACCACGGACGCCGCCTCGATCGCCACATCCGTGCCCGTGCCGATCGCAATGCCGGTATCGGCCGCGGCCAGCGCCGGCGCATCGTTGATGCCATCGCCCACGAACGCCACCTTGCGTCCGCCCTCGCGCAGCGCCGCGATCGCCTGCACCTTGCCGTCGGGCAGGACCTCGGCGCGAACTTCGTCGATGCCAAGCTGGCGCGCGACCGCCTGTGCGGTGTGGCGGTTGTCGCCGGTAATCATGGCGGTCTTCAGGCCTTGCGCGTGCAGCGCGGCAATCGCGGACACCGCCGATGGCTTGACCGGATCCGTCACGGCCATCATCGCGGCGGCCTCACCGTCGATGGCGACGTAAATCGGCGTCTTGCCTTCGTTGCCCCAATCCGTGGCGCGTGCGCCGAACGCGCTGACATCGATGCCGCGTTCGGCCATCAGGCGCGCCGCGCCCGCCAGCACCTTGCGGCCCGCCACGGTGGCCTCCACGCCCGCGCCAGTGATCGCCGCAAAGCCTTCGGCGGAAAGCAGTTCCAGCTTGCGTTCGGCGGCGGCCGCCACGATGGCCAGCGCGATCGGATGCTCGGAGCGCGCCTGCACCGATGCCACCCATTGCAAGACCTGCTGGGCGTCATGGCCCGGCGCGGGTTCCAGTTCGGTCAGCGTGGGCTTGCCCAGCGTGAGGGTGCCGGTCTTGTCGAAGGCCACCACATCGACGTCGCGCAACGTCTGCAAGGCGTCGCCCTGGCGGAACAGGACGCCCATCTCGGCCGCGCGTCCCGTGCCCACCATGATGGAAGTGGGCGTCGCCAGACCCATGGCGCACGGGCAGGCGATGATCAGCACGGCGACCGCATTGACCAGCGCGTGCGAGAGGGCGGGCTCCGGTCCCAGGAAGAACCAGACCAGGAAGGTGAGCAGGGCGGCCGCCATGACCGCCGGGACGAACCAGGCGGTCACCTGGTCCACCATCGCCTGGATCGGCAGGCGCGCGCCCTGGGCTGCTTCGACCATGCGGATGATCCGGGCCAGCATGGTGTCCGCACCCGTGTGCGTGACGCGCAAGGTGAAACTGCCCGAGGTGTTCAGCGTGCCGCCCGTTGCCTGCATCCCGGGGTGCTTTTCGACCGGCACCGGCTCGCCCGTCAACATGGACTCGTCGACGTAGGAATTGCCTTCGACGATGTCGCCGTCCAGCGGAATCTTCTCGCCGGGCCGCACCATCACGATGTCGCCGGTGCGCACGCGTTCGATCGCAATATCCTGCGCCTGGCCGTCGCGCAGCACCCGCGCGGTGCGCGGCTGCAGGCCGATCAGCCGCTTGATGGCCGCGCCGGTCTTGCCCTTGGCGCGCGCTTCGAGCATGCGGCCCAGAAGGATGAGCGTGACAATGACGGCGGCCGCCTCGAAGTACACGTTGCGGGAGGCCTGCGGCAGCAGGCCGGGCGCAAACGTGGCGACGACCGAATAGCTCCACGCGGCGCCGGCGCCCAGCGCCACCAGCGAATTCATTTCAGGCGCGCGGCGCCACAGGGCGACCAGCCCCTTGGTGAAAAACTGCCTGCCTGGCCACACCAGCACGGCGGTCGTCAGCACGAATTGAAGCAGCCAGCTGTTCTGCTGGCCGATCGTGCCGAGCACCCAATGATGCATGGCGGGAATCAGGTGCGATCCCATCTCCAGCGCGAACACCGGCAGCGTCAGCGCGAGCGCCACGAAGAACGCCTGCTGCAGCCGGTGCGCCTCGGCGTCGCGGGCCTGCGACTGCCGCTCGGCGTGGTCGTCCTGGGCGGCGATGGGATGGGCCTCGTATCCCATCTTCTCCACGGCGGCGACCAGCGCCTGCGGCTGGGCAGCAGCAGGGTCGAATGAGACCCGCGCGCGCTCGGTTGCGAGGTTGACTTGCGCCTGCGCAACCCCGGGGACATTCGTCAGGGCTTTTTCCACGCGCTTGACGCAAGATGCGCAGGTCATGCCTTCAATGGCAAGTTCCAGTTCGGAGATGGGGGGTGGGTTTGCTGCGCGCATGGCTGTCTCTGTCTGAATGGGAACACTCAGTTTCATCCTTCCCATCATGGGAAGGTCAAGCGCCATTCTACGCTTGACCTTGCCATAATGGGAACGTTTAACCTGCCCGTCATGGTGGCCGTGCGCCACCTTTGAACCTTCCGGAGAAAAACCATGACCATCGCTTTCCAAGTGCCCGACATGACCTGCGGCCATTGCGTCAAGACGATCACCAGCGCCGTCAACCAAGCCGTCCCGGGCGCCGTTGTCGCCGTCGACCTGCCCGCGCATCGCGTAACGATCACGGGAACCGACCAGGCCGACAGGGTCGAGGCGGCCATCCGCGACGCCGGGTACGAGCCCGCGCGACTCTGACGCTGCCCATCGCGGCTTTGTGATAGTTTTCGTATTTCTATAGGGATTCAATCATTGTCTATAACTATTAATCAATTGAATTAATTAAATTGGATTGTTTGATAGTTCAGATTTATGATTCTTCACATGGCGGATCGAAACCGCCAATTTATTTAGCTACCAAGGAGAAATTCGAATGCTGCAAAACCGCGAAGGCCAACGTGTTCCCAATGTGACGTTCCCCGTTCGTGAGGACAACACGTGGAAGAAGGTCACGACCGACGACCTGTTCAAGAACAAGACGGTCGTGGTCTTCTCGCTTCCCGGCGCGTTCACGCCGACCTGCTCGTCCACCCACCTGCCGCGGTACAACGAACTGGCCCCCGCGTTCTTTGCCTCGGGCGTGGACAGCATCGTCTGCGTGTCGGTCAACGACACCTTCGTCATGAACGAATGGGCCAAGGATCAGGAATCGGCCAACATCACGCTGCTGCCCGACGGCAACGGCGCCTTCACCGAAGGCATGGGCATGCTGGTCGACAAGAGCGACCTGGGCTTTGGCAAGCGCAGCTGGCGCTATTCCATGCTGGTCAAGGACGGTGTCGTCGAAAAGATGTTCATCGAGCCGGAAAAGGAAGGCGACCCGTTTGAAGTCTCGGACGCCGACACCATGCTGGCTCACGTCGCGCCGTCGGCCAAGAAGCCGGACCAGGTGGTCGTGTTCTCCAAGCCGGGCTGCCCGTTCTGCGTGGAAGCCAAGGCGCTGCTGGACAGCAAGGGCTACGCCCCGATCGAGATCCCCCTCGAAAACAAGGTCCGCGGGCGTGTGATCGGCGCGGTGTCGGGCAAGGGCACGGCGCCCCAGGTGTTCATCAACGGCGCCCTGATCGGCGGCCTGGAAGACCTGAAGGCGCACTTCGCCTGATCACCTGGCGATGGGGCCGGGCAGGGGGCGTCCCCCCCTCCCGGCGCAAAGCGCGGCGCACGTCGCCGCGCTTTGCTCGACACTGAAAAACTTGCATCACAGGGGGTTCCCAATCATGAACACGCTGCACACCGACATTGCCGTCATCGGCGCCGGCACCGCAGGCCTGGCTGCCTATCGCGCGGCCAAGGCAGCGGGCAAGCGCGCGCTGCTCATCGAAGGCGGCCCATACGGCACGACCTGCGCCCGCGTGGGCTGCATGCCGTCCAAGCTCTTGATCGCCGCCGCCGAGGCCGCGCATGCGGCGGCGCACACGGAAGGTTTCGGTGTGCATGTCGGCGGAGAGATCACGGTTCACGGCGCCGAGGTCATGGACCGCGTCAAGCACGAACGTGACCGTTTCGTGGGCTTCGTGGTCGATGGCGTCGAGAACATTCCCGCCGAGGACAAGGTACGCGGCTACGCGAAGTTCGTGTCCGACACGGTGCTGCATGTGGACGACCATACCGAAATCCAGGCCTCGCGCGTGGTGATCGCCACCGGCTCGCGCCCGTCGGTGCCGCCGCCGTTTCGCGCACTGGGCGACCGGCTCGTGGTCAACGATGACGTGTTTGCGTGGGACGATCTGCCGAACCGCGTCGCGGTTTTCGGGCCCGGCGTGATCGGGCTGGAACTGGGGCAGGCGCTCGCCCGTCTTGGGGTGGAAGTTCGTGTCTTCGGCATGAGCGGCAGCCTGGGCGGCATCAGCGATCCGCAGGTGCGCCAGACCGCGCGCAAGATCTTCCAGCGCGAGTTCTACCTGGACACGGACGCCCGCGTCCTGGAAACGACCCGCGTCGGCGACGAAGTCGAAGTGCGTTATGTCGCGCTGGACAACAGTGAGCGCACCGAGCGCTTCGACTACGCGCTGGTCGCCACGGGCCGCCGCCCCAACGTCGATGGCCTGGGACTTGAGAACACGTCGCTGGCGCTGAATGCGCAGGGTGTGCCGCAGTTCGACCGGTTGACGATGCAGGCTGGCAGCTCGCCGATCTTCATCGCGGGCGACGCCAACGCCGACGCGCCGTTGCTGCATGAGGCCGCCGACGAGGGCCGCATCGCCGGCGAAAACGCGGCGCGCTTTCCCGATGTGCGCCAGGGCCTGCGGCGTGCGCCGCTGGGCGTGGTGTTCTCGGATCCGCAGATCGCGCTGGTTGGCGCGGGCCATGCGAAGCTGGTGCCGGGCACGTTCGTCATCGGCGCGGTCGATTTCAGCGACCAGGGCCGTTCGCGCGTAATGCTCAAGAACCGCGGCATGCTGCACGTGTATGCCGACATCGAAACGGGCCGCTTCCTGGGCGCCGAAATGATCGGCCCCAGCGCGGAACACATCGGTCACCTGCTGGCGTGGGCCGTGCAGCAAGAGCTCACGGTGGCGCGCATGCTGGAAATGCCGTTCTACCATCCCGTGATCGAGGAAGGCCTTCGCACCGCGCTGCGCGATGCGGCCTCGAAGCTGGCGCTGGCGCAGGAAGCCTTGCGCGATGCCGACGTCGAAACGGTCTGAGCCGCCGCAAGCCCGCAAGTAAAAATCTATGGTCAGCCCGATTTTTGCAAGCGGGTTTGTGTTGGCGTAAATTGGGCTTTGCTCAAATCTATTCGGA
>NZ_JAGXJZ010000100.1:0-735 GCF_019091095.1 Achromobacter sp. GbtcB20
GTGGACAGACCTGGCACCTGACGCAGATGTGGCTGAACCGGAAACTCCTCGACGAGCGCCTGGAACTCAAATTCGGCCGCATGACCGTCGGCGAGGACTTCTTCAGTTTTTCCTGCGACTTCCAGAACCTCACGTTCTGCAGCGCCCAGCCGGGCAACCTGGTCGGCAGCTACTGGGTCAACTGGCCAACCAGCCAGTGGGCCGCGCGCGTCAAGTACCACACCGCAGGCAACAGCTACCTGCAACTCGGGGTGTACCAGGTCAACCCGAAGTACGTGGATGACGACTATGCGCGCCACAACGGCTGGAAGCCGAACAACCCGAGCGGCACGACCGGGGCCTTGATCCCGCTGGAAGCTGGCTGGCAACCGCGCTGGCGCGGCCTGCCCGGCATCTACAAGATCGGCGCCTGGTACAACACCTCGAACGGCGACGACCTGTATCTCGACGTGAACAGCAACCCGCGTGGCCTGACCGGCCTGGGCCCGCTCGAACGAAGCGGCCAGTACGGCGCCTACCTGAGCTTGCAGCAGCAGGTCACGGGCACCGCGAATGGCCGCGGCGCGACGGTCTTCCTGAACTTCACCCAGGCCGATCGCAACACGGCGCAACTGGACCGCCAGCTCGCGATCGGGGTGCAGTACAAGGGCCCCTTCGAAGATCGACCACAGGATTCCCTCGGCCTTGCCGTGGGCGCGACCCATAACAACGGGCGCTACGCTGATTTTGTAAATC
>NZ_JAGXJZ010000999.1:0-228 GCF_019091095.1 Achromobacter sp. GbtcB20
TTGGACAACATACATATTCTTGTTTGCCGGTGCCGCGAGAAGATCAGAGCAATCTTCCCAGGTCATTGAAGACGGCGAGCGCCATCAGCATGAACAGCAGGCCTACCCCTGCGCGTTGAGCGAATGCCTGGATTCGCTCGGACAGGGGACGCCCGGTCAAAACTTCCAGCGAATAATACAGCAAATGGCCATCATCCAGCACTGGAATTGGTAACAGATTCATTACAC
>NZ_JAGXJZ010001000.1:0-228 GCF_019091095.1 Achromobacter sp. GbtcB20
CGCGATTCTACCGTACCGGGCCGATTCTATTCGCGCACGCACGATCGGCAAGCGCGCTTACATCCGGTAACGCATCGTTCCGGCACGCGCAAATGCACCGGCCTGGTGCTTGCTGCGACGCAGCATCGAAACATGTTGACGGCCTGCATGAGCTCGAATCACACTCGTTCGAGCTTGACATATAGATCACGGCCAACGATTACTGCGACGACCACAGGAGACAGCGAT
>NZ_JAGXJZ010001001.1:0-228 GCF_019091095.1 Achromobacter sp. GbtcB20
GGTGGGTGGACGGTGAAGCACTCAGCACCCGAGGTGATGGCGGCTATACGGGCCTTGATTCGACAAGTACGAATACTATTTCGATTATTGGGGAAATGGATTCCCATGTTTAGCGCCCCCTTGGGGCGTGACGTTTTGGTGACCAGACCTATGGAACCCAATCGATCCGGCGACATCCTCGCCTTCGTTTCCGCGGTGAGGACCGGCAGTTTTACCGCGACTGCCGCC
>NZ_JAGXJZ010001002.1:0-228 GCF_019091095.1 Achromobacter sp. GbtcB20
CAATACAGCGAGCCATCATCTTGACGTCGTCTTCCTGGAGGCAGGCTGACGCGCACATGTCGCACGCATCGGCGCAGTCGTTACAGGCTTTGATACAGGTTTCGTGTTGTTGGTGCATGATCTTCTCCTTGAAAGTTGGGTTCGGCCTCGGTTCAGGACATCTGGACGGTGTGGGGAAGGTTATGGCCCCTCCTCCCTAGAACCACAGGCGCACGCCGGCGACCGCCT
>NZ_JAGXJZ010001003.1:0-228 GCF_019091095.1 Achromobacter sp. GbtcB20
TGGCGTTCGTCCGCTTCGGCGACTACAGCTGGATGTGGTACGCCGACATCCTCCTGGCCCTCCTGGCCGCCCTGGTCAACCTGCCGATCCGCGAGGCGCCGCCGGCGCGCGCGGGCCTGCTGCCGGCGGCGAAGGCCTAGGGGATGTCGCGCGACACCTGGGCCTATCGCGAAGTGGCCGTGCATTCCGTGCGCGAAGGGCGCAGCAGCAGGCTGCGCCTCGTGCCGG
>NZ_JAGXJZ010001004.1:0-228 GCF_019091095.1 Achromobacter sp. GbtcB20
CCCGCACCTGCTCGCAATGCGCATCACCATCGTCATCTTCGCCGCGCTGGTGCTGCTGTCCGCGATCGCGATGGAAGGCACCTCGATCTATGAACTGGTGTCCTCGGCCTACCAGGTGACCCTGGCCGCCGCCTTCGTGCCGCTGCTGATGGGCCTGTACTGGAAGCGCGCCACCACCCAGGGCGCGATCCTCTCGATCGGCGCCGGCCTGTTCGTGTGGATCTTGTT
>NZ_JAGXJZ010001005.1:0-228 GCF_019091095.1 Achromobacter sp. GbtcB20
GGCGCGGCCACCGCGCGCCAGGTGCACGAGGCGATGCAAAAGAACCGTCCCGACGTCACCTACGCCACCGTCCTGCGTCTGATGCAGATCATGCACGGCAAGGGCATCCTGATCCGCGACGAGAGCGAACGTTCCCACGTCTACGCGCCGGCCCAGCCCCAGGATTCCCTGCAGACCAACCTCCTGAAAGACCTGATGCAGCGCGCCTTCGCCGGCTCCGCCAAGGCC
>NZ_JAGXJZ010001006.1:0-228 GCF_019091095.1 Achromobacter sp. GbtcB20
TCCTCGCCGCCGGAGCGCACCACCATGACGCTCGAGCGCAGCAGCTTGTGCGCGGCCTCGGCCACCGCGCGCAGCGCGACGTCGCCGACCGGATGGCCGTAGCGCTCGTTGACTTCGCGGAAGCGGTCGATGTCGAAGGCGATCAGGGCCAGCGGCAGGCGGTAGCGGCGCGCGCGCTTGATTTCCAGTTCCAGCAGGGCTTCGCCGTGGCGGCGGCTGGGCACGCCG
>NZ_JAGXJZ010001007.1:0-223 GCF_019091095.1 Achromobacter sp. GbtcB20
TGGTTTCGTCGTTCTCGACCTGCTCGCTGCGGTCGTGACCCACGAACGTCGACTCGTCGTGGTTGACGTGGATGTTCCGGTCCTTCTGCGCGTGGACGTAGATTTCTTCCTGATCCTTCTCGTCCTCAAAGCGCAGTTCGTTGTATCCCTCGCCTTTGTGGGTCTTGGTCTTGATGGTCATCCGCGTCTTGTGGCGCGGCAGGTCGTAAGGCGGCAATTGCAG
>NZ_JAGXJZ010001008.1:0-223 GCF_019091095.1 Achromobacter sp. GbtcB20
ACGGGCCGTATCTTGGGCCACGAAAACATGGGTGAAGTCATCGAGGTCGGCAACGCCGTCGAGCGCGTTAAGGTCGGCGACGTTGTCTGTCTGCCGTTCAACATCGGCTGCGGCTTTTGCGAAAATTGCGAACGGGGCTTGTCCGGCTTTTGCCTGACGGCAAATCCAGGCACAGCGGGTGCTGCCTACGGTTTTGCCGGCATGGGCCCGTACAGCGGCGGCC
>NZ_JAGXJZ010000101.1:0-731 GCF_019091095.1 Achromobacter sp. GbtcB20
GCCGCGATAAAACGCGGTGCTGTAAAAAAGAAGTTGACGAACATCGCGAAACACTGCATAATCTCACTTCTCTGCTGCTGACGAACAAAACGATTCGCAAAGCGCAGCAAGGCAGTACAGAATCCTCGGCGGAAGCCACAGTTCTTTAACAATTAACAGTCGATAAGTGTGGGCGTTTGATGCAGGTGCCAGCTGACTAGTTCAGCTGATTACTTAAAATATCAAATGTTCGCACAAAGTATTAAGCGTTGTCTCAGCGATGAGATGACGGTCAGTATTTTGAGTGAGCGACTCCGCTAGCAATAGCGGATGACTCGAAAGAGTCAACAAACAGAGATTGAACTGAAGAGTTTGATCCTGGCTCAGATTGAACGCTGGCGGCATGCTTTACACATGCAAGTTGAACGGCAGCACGGGCTTCGGCCTGGTGGCGAGTGGCGAACGGGTGAGTAATACATCGGAACGTACCCAGAAGTGGGGGATAACGTAGCGAAAGTTACGCTAATACCGCATACGTTCTACGGAAGAAAGTGGGGGATCGCAAGACCTCATGCTTTTGGAGCGGCCGATGTCTGATTAGCTAGTTGGTGAGGTAAAGGCTCACCAAGGCGACGATCAGTAGCTGGTCTGAGAGGACGACCAGCCACACTGGAACTGAGACACGGTCCAGACTCCTACGGGAGGCAGCAGTGGGGAATTTTGGACAACGGGCGCAAGCCTGCTCCAGCAAT
>NZ_JAGXJZ010001009.1:0-201 GCF_019091095.1 Achromobacter sp. GbtcB20
GTCTCGTACAGCTGAAGCTTAGAGGCTTTTCTTGGAACCACTTCCGATCACTTCGCAAGCAATGCTCGCTCGTGCCACACCCTTGATTTACGCGCCCGGATTTGCCTAAGCGCCATCTTCGATGCAGCAACAGGGACATCCAACACCCTGATGATTTTCCGCGATCCGTCCCCCCATCGCACTGTACGACGGTGCTGGAAT
>NZ_JAGXJZ010000102.1:0-722 GCF_019091095.1 Achromobacter sp. GbtcB20
GCGCTTCATCGGCACCACGCTGTGGAGCGACTTCGACGCCCTGGCCAGCCGCGAGGCCGACCTGACCCGCCAGCTGCAACTGCGCGGCAAGGCCTTCCGCGCGGCCAACTACTACCTGAGCAAGAACACGACCTTGCGTGACGGCGTGCCGATGCTGGCCGAGGACATGCGCGCGCTCTCGCTCGACTGCCAGGCCTGGCTGCGCGCGGCGCTGGCGGTGCCCTTCGACGGCACGACGGTCGCCGTCACCCACTTCGCGCCCAGCCTGCAAAGCGCCGATCCCCGCTACGGCCTGGCGGCCGGCACCGCCGGCTTCTGCAATGCGCTGGACGCCCTGTTCCCCTTGGCCGACGTCTGGATGCACGGCCACCTGCACTGCATGAACGACTACACCGTCAGCGGCGTCGACAACGGCCGGCCCTGGTCCTGCCGCGTGGTCGCCAATCCGCTCGGCTACCTGAGCAAGGGCGAGCAGGAAGGCTTCCGGCCGGAGCTGGTGATCGAGCTGTAAGCCGCCGCCGGCCTAGTCAGCTCAGCGCCGCGCGCCGCTCGGCGGAGATGACCTCGGGCTGGCGCACCGGGGCGGCGCTGCCGGGTACGAAGAAGGGATTGTCCTTCCAGCTTCCCGTCAGGCGAGCCCTGGCAATCTTGCCGCCGATCCTGGCCACGGCCAGCGCGGTCGCCAGCGGGCCCGCATGCAGCGGGCCGCTGGGGCTGGGGGC
>NZ_JAGXJZ010000103.1:0-722 GCF_019091095.1 Achromobacter sp. GbtcB20
TCTGGGTGAAGTCGGCGCGGTAGATCAGGTTGCGGCCCTGCTGCTCGATGGTGACCAGGCCGGCATGGGCCAGTTCTTTCAGGTGGAAGGACAGGGAGTTGCGGGCCACGTCGAGCTGGTCGGCGAGGACGCTGGGTGTCAGCCCCTCGGGGCCGGCGACCACCAGGGCGCGGAACACGCGCAGCCGCTGGGTATGGGCGAGGGCGCCGAGGGCGGAAATGGCTTGGGTCTCGTTCATGATTCGATAATACAACATTTATTGAATCATTGGCAAAACGCTTCAATTGAATGGAGCCTGCGCGCTTGCGAGGCTTGACTTTCAAGACAGTTGCTCACGCCTTCGCGCCTGCGGCGCTGCGCGCTTCGCTTGCCTCCAGGGGAAAGCCCTGCGGGCTATCCCCGCCGCGCGATGCTTGGCGCCCCTCGATGCCGCCGAACCGGCTGCGCCGGATCGGCCCGGCCAGCGCCCCGCCGCGATGGACGGGACGCTGGCGAACACGCTGGCGCTTGCTGCGGCAGGTTGTGCAGGTGCGTGCCGTCCTCAACGCGGTTCAGGGACAACCCGCCCGGCATCGCTATGGAGCTTCCACGCCACGCCCCAAGACCGGCGCTGCAAGGCATGGCGGGGCGTTCTCGCCTGTCGTTGTGGGGTTGACCTGGCCCGCGTCAGCGGGCGAGTCGGAGAAGCCTTCGGGCGGGGTGCAGTGGTCAAGTTTTAGTGG
>NZ_JAGXJZ010000104.1:0-721 GCF_019091095.1 Achromobacter sp. GbtcB20
CATGGACTTCTTCAGTGTCGTCTGGCTGGGCGCACCGGTGTGGATGGGGCTGGTGTTCCTGGCTGTCGTCGTCCTGCTGCTGGCCTTCGACCTGGGGGTCCTGCACCGCGATGACCACGTCATCGGCGTCAAGGAAAGCCTGAAACTCTCGGCACTCTACCTGACGGCCGGCTTGGCCTTCGGCCTCTGGGTCTGGCACGGCTTCGGCAGCGAAAAGGCGATGGAGTTCTACACCGGCTTCCTGATCGAGAAGAGTCTGTCGCTCGACAACATCTTCGTCATCTCGCTGATCTTCGCGACGCTGGCGATCCCCCCGCTCTACCAGCACCGCGTGCTGTTCTGGGGCATCCTGGGCGTGATCGTCACCCGCGGCATCATGATCGGCGCCGGCTCGGCCCTGGTGGCCAGCTATTACTGGGTGCTCTACATCTTCGGCGCGATCCTGGTCGTCACCGGCACCAAGATGCTGTTCGTGTCCGAGAACCCGGACAGCGTGCGCGACAGCGCCCTGCTGGCCTGGCTGCGGCGCCACCTGCGGGTGAGCGACACCACGCACGGCCACGACTTCCTGGTGCGCCTGCCCCACCCGTCGCAGCCGGGACGCAAGCTCTGGTACGCGACGCCGCTGCTGCTGGCGCTCCTGATGGTCGAGTTCACCGACGTCATCTTCGCGGTCGACAGCGTGCCGGCGATCTTCGCCATCACCAGCGACCCGTTCATC
>NZ_JAGXJZ010000105.1:0-718 GCF_019091095.1 Achromobacter sp. GbtcB20
TCCGAGGCGGTCGCGGCCAGCTGGTTCGCTTCGCGCGCATGGTCCGCGTTCTGCTTGACGGTGGTGGTCAGGGTTTCCATGGCCGAGGCGGTCTTCTCGAGCGAGCTGGCCTGCAGTTCGGTGCGCGAGGACAGGTCGATGTTGCCGGCGGCGATTTCGCGCGAGGCGGTGCCGATGGTCTCGGTGCCGCGGCGTACCTGGCCGACGATCTTGACCAGGCTGTTGCGCATTTCGCTCATTTCGGCCAGCAGGCTGCCGCGCTCGGCGGTGCTGGTGTCGATCGCGATCGCCAGGTCGCCATGGGCGATGCTGCCGGCGATCTTCGTGGTGTAGTCGGGCTCGCCGCCCAGTTGCTTGAGCAGGCCGCGGGTGATGATCCAGGCGGCGACCACGCCCATGACGACGGCAACGACCAGCATGATGACCATGAAGTTACGGGCGTTGACGAAGGCGTCGGCGGCGTCCTGCTGGCTCTGGGCGCTCTGCTTGTCTTCCAGGGCGACCAGCTTGTCCAGGGCTTCGGTCCACTTCTTCTGGACCGGACGCACTTCGCGCACCATCACGCGGGTGGCGTCCATGGCGTTGTTGGCCAGGTAGAGTCCCGAGGCCTTGGCGATGGCCGGCAGGGCGGCAGCCTCGTGCTGCTTGACCTCGACCAGCAGCGCCTTTTCGGCGTCGCTGCCGTCGGCCGCGAAGATCTGGCTCAGCTTGTTCTGGG
>NZ_JAGXJZ010000106.1:0-717 GCF_019091095.1 Achromobacter sp. GbtcB20
TGATGGCGGTCTATATCGTCTTTCCGAACCGCTTCGTGTATGCGGTCGCGATCGGCTGCGGCGCCAGCCTGGCCTTTGCCGCGATGCTGCTGGTCGAGGGCGCCCTGACGCCGGAAGACCTGGTGTCGCTGCTCCTGCTGCTGGGCCTCGGAAACGGTTTGGGTTATATCGCCGCGCGGCGCCTGCAGCTTGCGCAGCGCGAGCAGTTCCGCTCCACCATGCTGCTGCAGGAGCTGGCCGACCGCGATCCCCTGACCGGCTGCCTCAACCGGCGCGTCCTCCAGGATGGCCTGCTCGACAAGGAGCTGGCCCGCGCCCGCCGCTACGGCAGCGCCTTGTCGGTGATCCTGTGCGACATCGACCATTTCAAGCGCATCAACGATACCCACGGCCACGCCGCCGGCGACCGGGTGCTGTGCGCATTCGCCGCTTTGCTGCGCACGATGACGCGCGAGACCGTCGACAGCGTCATCCGCTATGGCGGCGAGGAGTTCCTGGTGGTCCTGCCGCAGACCGAACTCGCGGGCGCGCAGGCGCTGGCCGAGCGCATCCGCGAAGCCTTCGCCAGGGCCACCTGTCCGCTCCCGGGCGGCGCGCGGGTGTGCGCGACGGCGAGTTTTGGCGTGGCGTGCGCGCCCGCGCGGCACCAGCATCCGCCGGCCGGCTTCGAGGCCCTGCTCGGCGGCGCCGACGACGAGCTGTACGCCGTCAAGCGCG
>NZ_JAGXJZ010000107.1:0-717 GCF_019091095.1 Achromobacter sp. GbtcB20
GAGTTCATCCCGCTGGCCGGTCTCCTCGGCCAGCGGGATGAACTCGGTCGGCGAGATCACGCCGCGTTCCGGATGGCGCCAGCGCACCAGGGCTTCGGCGCCGATCACCTTGCCCGTGCGCAGGTCGACTTTCGGCTGGTAGCCGAGGGTCAGTTCGTCGTTGCGGATCGCCCGGCTCAGGCTGGCTTCGAGCAGCAGGTGCCGGTGCACGGCCTGGTTCAGTTCGGTGGAATAGAACTGGCAATTGTTCTTGCCCAGGCTCTTGGCGTGGTACATGGCGGCGTCGGCGGCGCGCATCACGCGGTCGACGTTGTCGCCGTCCAGGGGAAAGAGGCTGACGCCGATGCTGGTGCCGGGCACGATTTCCTTGCCCGCCACCTCGATCGGCGCGCCGACGCTGCGGCGGATGCGCTCGACCAGGTCGGCCACGTGCTGGATGCTCGGCTGGTCGCGGATGACCAGCACGAATTCGTCGCCGCCGACGCGCGCGACGGTGTCGTCCTCGCGCACGCTGGCGCGCAGGCGGCTGGCGATTTCGCGCAGCACCACGTCGCCGGCTTCGTGGCCGAAGGTGTCGTTGATGTACTTGAAGTTGTCGAGGACGAGGAAGGCCAGCGCGCCCAGCAGTTC
The DNA here is from genome assembly GCF_019091095.1 of Achromobacter sp. GbtcB20. Taxonomy (NCBI): domain Bacteria; kingdom Pseudomonadati; phylum Pseudomonadota; class Betaproteobacteria; order Burkholderiales; family Alcaligenaceae; genus Achromobacter; species Achromobacter sp. GbtcB20. The sequence continues at coordinate 631 of NZ_JAGXJZ010000107.1, forward strand.
GGTGCTCGCAGCGAATTCGATCGCGCGCTTCAGTTCGTCCTGCAGCTGGGTGCGGTTGGCCAGCCCCGTGAGCGGGTCGTGGTGGGC
>NZ_JAGXJZ010000108.1:0-713 GCF_019091095.1 Achromobacter sp. GbtcB20
ATCAGGCCGCGCGGCTGCAGGCAGTCGAGCGAGCGGATGAAGGTGTCCTTGCCGACCGAATCGTAGACCACCGGCACCCTGGCGCCGCCCGTGATCTCCAGCACGCGCGCCACGATGTCTTCCTCGTTGTAGTTGATGACGTGCGCGGCGCCGTGCGCCAGGGCGAGTTCCCCCTTCTCTTTGGAGCCGACCGTGCCGATCAGGTGTACGCCGAGCGCGCGCGCCCACTGGCAGGCGATCAGGCCGACGCCGCCGGCCGCCGCGTGGAACAGGATGGTCTGGCCCGGCTGCAGCTTGTACGTGCCGTTGAACAGGTACTGGACCGTCAGGCCCTGCAGCATCATGGCGGCGGCGGTCTCGAAGTCGATCGTGTCCGGCAGTTTCACCAGGATGTCGGCCGGCATGACGCGCACTTCGCTGTAGGCGCCGTTCGGGCGCCCGGCATAGGCGACGCGGTCGCCCGGCCGCACGTGGGTCACGCCCTCGCCCACCGCCTCGACCACGCCGGCGCCTTCCTGGCCCAGGCCCGAGGGCAAGGGCATCGGATACAGGCCGGTGCGGAAGTAGACGTCGATGAAGTTCAGGCCGATCGCATGCTGGCGCACGCGCGCCTCGCCCGGTCCCGGCTCGCCGACCGCGACATCGACGTAGTCCAGCACCTCCGGTCCGCCGGTCCGGGTCAATCGGATTGCCTTGGCCATCATTGTGTCTTC
>NZ_JAGXJZ010000109.1:0-710 GCF_019091095.1 Achromobacter sp. GbtcB20
GGTTCCGGCTCGAATAACGGAGTTGCCCTCATGAAGAAGATTGCCATCATCAGCGAACACGCCTCGCCCCTTGCGCTGGCGGGCAGCGTGGATAGCGGTGGACAGAACGTGTATGTCGCAAACGTGGCGCGTGAACTGGCGCGCGCAGGCATGGAGGTCGATGTATTTACGCGCAGGGACAATGCGGCGCTGGATACCGTGTTTCGGTGGATGCGCAACGTCAAGGTGATTCATGTTCCCGCAGGGCCCGCCAGCTTTCTTCCGAAAGAGCAGATGCTGCCTTACATGGACGACTTCTCCGCGTATCTGATGCGGTACGTCGGCCGTCAGCCCGCGGGGTATGACGTCATCCACGCCAACTTTTTCATGTCGGCGATGGCGGCGCTGCCGGTGGCGCAGCATTATGGCGTGCCGCTGGCCGTCACGTTCCACGCATTGGGCAAGGTGCGGCGGCAGTATCAGCAGTCGGCTGATCTGTTTCCGGATTCGCGCTTCGACATCGAGGACGACATCGCGCGGCGCGCGGACCGGCTCATCGCTGAGTGCCCGCAAGACCGGCGCGATCTCATCGAGCTGTACGGGGCCGATCCGCGCCGCATCGATATCGTTCCCTGCGGCTACGACGCCGCGGAAATGACCGCGCAGCCGATGGCGCTGGCTCGCAAGGCGTTGGGCTGGGACGACGGCGTGTTTACCGTGCTGCAGCTGGG